>JAYTZD010000628.1:0-2397 GCA_043742065.1 Oscillatoriales bacterium | reverse complement strand
GGACACGGCACTGCCGTCTCCTAATTTCGGCTACTAATAATTCCGATGCTACCGGAGTTTATATCACCAATGCCCAATGCCCCATGCCCGAACTCCATCTTAAGAGTGATTGCGATGAGTGCTCGCGCCAGCAGATGCTCCAGCCATTGACGCAACTAAACCCAGCAGCGAGCCGAACAAAAACGACCAACCCGCCTTAGCAGCATTGCTGGCTATATCGCGAGCATCCTGAGCAGATACATTAGGCGCTTGGTTCGGCAAATTCACCCCACCCTGCTGCGCTTGATTAATCGCAGCTCCAGCATTGGCGGCGACTACGCCAAAAGTACCTGCTACTCCATTTGCTAACAGCCAAGAGCCAATTGTTAAGGTAGTTGCCCACAAAATTGCTCCGTTCAAAAGGGCTGTGTTGCGATTCATTGGCCCGCAAGCACGAGCTGTCACCCAACCGCCAAGGCCCAAGCTAATTAATAAACTGATAATTGACCAAATTCCGATGCCGGTACCGACGTTGCCGGCTATACTGCGGGGAGCTCCTGAATTAGCAATGTTGCTCAAGCCGATCGCAGCACCCAAAGCACTTAACACCAATTGCGAGCCGATCGCAATTACCAAACCTGAAAAAATCGGGCCCCACCGGACTCGATCATGGTATTCCATGACTGAATTAACAACCACGGGTTCGCTAACAATGTTATCTACAGGTCTATTGACGTATGACATAGCTTTTTCCTTTCGTGTGTTCGTTTACAATTGGTTTATTTTTTAACAGCATCCCATCTAAATATCGATTGTGGCGGAGATTGATAGAAACTATATCTGCCTGGGGAAATAACCAGTATCTATGTCTGAAGAAATAAATTAAAAAGTCATTAGCCCTCAGTCCACAGCTATTCGCTAATGACTAATGACTAATGACTAATGACTAATGACTAATGACTAATGACTAATGACTAATGACTAATTTATCCAGTTAGAAAAGTTTACAGATGTATAGATAAAGGAAAGCTTAGCGCAGTTTTACCGCCGTTCCAACGGCAGTAATCAGCAGCAAAGCCCCCTTGGTGTCTACATTAATCGTGCCGGTGTCAATTTCTACCCCGATGACGGCATTTGCTCCCATCCTCTGAGCCCGCTGTTCGAGTTCGGCGAGGGCATCTCGCTGTCCTTTGAGAAACACCTCCTCATAGCTACCGGTGCGCCCGCCGATGATGTCTCGAATTCCCGCGAAGAAGTCTCGCAGGGCGTTGGTGCCGTAGACTACCTCAGCAGTTACAATTCCAAGGTAAGATTGAATTTCTGCTCCTTGGATAATATCAGTTGTTGTTACAATCATCAGTTGGCCTCGATCGCAAAAATTTTGAGTTGGTCTGGTTCTGTAGATTGACTACATCTCGTCGCTCAAAGATTCCTGGTCAATCCTAAGTTGTCTGTTTAGCAACCTGACATCAACTCGCTCTCTCAATCCACACACTCTTTCAAACAAATGGCCGTGTACAAAAAAAGTCTCTTAGTATTCAGTACGTTGTTGATAGCGGGACTCGCTGTCACTGCGCCACAGATAGCACTCTCAGCAGAAACGTCTGTTCAAGTCAACCCTGAAAATAATGCAAATTTGGATAGTCTGTTGCGAAAAGGGCGCGAATTGGTTGATGTGGGAGACTATGGTAAGGCGATCGCCATTTATGAGCAAGCAGCCCGTTTAGATGCTGAAAACCCCCGCATTTTTTCCGGTATTGGCTATTTAGAAGCTCGTCAGGGCAACTATCAAGCCTCAGTGGAATTTTACCAACAAGCGATCGCGATCGACCCCAAAAATCCTGACTTTCAATACGCCCTAGGATATGCGATGGCGAATTTGCAAAACTATCCCGCCGCCGCCGCAGCTTACCGCCGCGCCGCCCAACTCGATCGCAAAAATGTCAATGCCCTGATCGGTCTCGGCGTGGTACTCTTTCAGCAACAAGATTACAGCGGCGCTTTTAAAGCTTACCAACAGGCGATCGCGATCGACCCCAAAAATTGGCAAGCTTATTCTTCAATGGGTTTAGTCTTAATCCAGCAAGGAAACTTTGCGAGTGCAGTTAATGTGCTCCAGCAAGCAGCCAAACTCGCTCCAAAACAAGCCAGCATTCAGTTAAAATTAGGTACTGCATTACTCCGCAGCGGCAACACTTCCGAAGGAGTATTAGCTTTTGAAGAAGCGGCTAAACTAGAGCCTAAAAACGCAGATATGCAGTTAGAAATCGGCGAACTACTCAGAACTCAAAATGACTTAGACGGAGCGCTTATAGCTTATCAGCGGGCTGTTGGGGTGCGACCTAATTTAGTGGAAGCATACGCTGCGATCGGGGAAATTCAACTAGAAAAACAAGATTCATTAGGAGCGATTATCAC
>JAYTZD010000627.1:0-2397 GCA_043742065.1 Oscillatoriales bacterium | reverse complement strand
CCCTACAATGTTATTTTGGGTAGGGACACGGCACTGCCGTCTCCTAATTTCCTAATTTCGGCTACTGGAAAAGTTTATTCTGTATCTTGTTTTAGTTCTGATGCAAGAGTGCTTCGATCGCGCCAAGCTTCGGCATTTTCTGGTTTGATTGCGATCGCACGATCGTAAGCTGTCATTGCTTCTTCGTAGCGCTTTAATTCTGACAACACTGTCCCAAAGTGGTGCCAAGCATCGTAGGAGTCTGGCTTAATTGCGATCGCCTGTTCATAGGCTGCGATCGCTTCTTCGCTGCGGTGTATTTTTACTAAGGATTCGGCTTTGCCAAACCAAGCTTCATAACACTTAGGGTTAATCGCGATCGCTTTTTCGTAAGATGCAATTGCTGCTTCATACTGCGACAGTTTCTCGAAAGCTGTACCTCGATTATGCCACAGCTCGTAGTCGTTAGATTTGATGCTAATGGCTTTGTCGTAGGATGCGATCGCCTCGCGGTATTGCTGCATTCTGCCGTACACTGCGCCTCGATTGTACCAAATTTCATATTTGTCTGGCGCAATGCCCAGGGCTCGATCGTAGGAGGCGATCGCATCAACGTAGCGGAGCAATCTCCACAACATATTGCCTCGATTGTACCAAGTTTGGTATCTATTCGGATAAAGTCCGATCGCCCGATCGTAGGAATTGACTGCTGCTTCGTACTGCTGTAGTTTTCCCAGCATCGCGCCTCGATTGTGCCAAATTTCGCTGTCAGTTGCTTTGATGGCAAGAGCGCGATCGTAACTGGCGATTGCCTCTTCGTAGTGCTGCAATTTGCCCAACAAAGCTGCTATGTTGTTCCAAGGAGCGTGATTTGTGCGATCGATCGCACTTGCTTGCTCGTAACAGGCGATCGCCTCTTCGTACTTTTGCAATTTTGCCAGCAAATTAGCTTTATGATACCATGCTTCGTAGTGATCTGATTTAATAGATATGGCTTGGTCATAACAGGCGATCGCTTCTTCTTGCCGAGCCAATTTTATTAACACATTTCCGCGCCAATACCAAGCATTATCTAAATTATTATTCGTTAAAATAGCTTTTTCAAAGCAAACTACTGCCTCATCATACTTGCCTTGCAAATAAAGCTCTTCGCCTTGCTTGATATAATCGTCAGTAATCAAATTATTCTCATTGCTACTAGCAACAGAAACAACTTCTGACTGTTCGGAATTGTTTAATTGCGGTTGAGGTGCGACTTTGGCAGATTCCTGAGCAACAACTGCGGGAACTCTTGAAATTTCTTGAACAATTTGAGATTTTTTTTCGTGAACTTCAGTCAGCAAAACTTGCAGGTGCATCAGAAATTGAGATTTGAGAGTTTCAATTTGCTCCACGGAAGATTTGGAGATTTCACTTTCTCTACTTAAAAAATCAACTGACTGTTTGGCTACACTCATTTGTGCTTCTAATTCATCTCTCAATTTTTGAGTCAACTGGCTAGAATTAATCAATTCGGATTCTAATACACCAATTCCCTGTAATCTTTTATTGGCATCAGCAACCAACTGTTTGACTACCAGCCGCCGCATCATCCAAAAAAAAGCAATGGTAACTGTGGGAAATATAGTGCCAAGAATCAGCAAAATATTCAAGAGAGTTACAGTATTATTAAAACTGGATCCAGATTCGACATTGCTATCAGTTTGTGGAGATAGAAAACCGAAAGCATCACGAGCTTGAGGGCTGTTTTGAGTAGTGGATTCAATTAATTTGGTTAGCCAAGTTTCTTGTAAAGATTTTCTCAATTCATCGCCGGATGAAGCTGAAGTATTTTTATTGGTTTTAGTAGCGGCAGATAACTCTGGTTTCGCTGTCGCCGCGATCGCAACTTTCTGAGATTTTACAGCAATTCGTGGGGAAAATTGTGCGTAGGCGATCGTCTCAGGGGCGCTAATTGACTGAGCAGGGCGCAACGCGGTATTATTTATAGCATCAACAAAGTTGCTGGTTTGCGGTGGAGCAGGAGCAGCGGGAGGTGGAGCAGGAGCGGCGTTAGTAGTATTAGCCGTTAAATTCTGGGATGCGAGGGCAGCCAGAGTCAAGAGAGCTACATTAGAGACTTGCATAAGCGTCAACTTATTTAGGAGAAATTAGTGCTTGCTTGTGGGCCATCGGGCGATCGCGTTCCTACTGCCAGCAGTTAGAATAGTTGATGCCAGAGAGTTTGGCTTACTATCTTCAAAATACGCCCAGGCTCTGATTTATCAGGAAAAGTGCTAAGAATGCTTACGGAGATGGGGAGATGGAAGAATGGGAGAATGGGAGATGGGGAGAAGGGAAGAGTGGGAGATTGGGAGATGGTATCAATTTCGCTAGCATCGGAATTATTAGCCGAAATTAGGACACGGCAGTGCCGTT
>JAYTZD010000626.1:0-21278 GCA_043742065.1 Oscillatoriales bacterium | reverse complement strand
ATTCAATGAATTATGAATATTTGGGTGGGGTTCGGGCGGGTTTTTATGATCCGTCGTTTGGTGTCATATATTTCAGCGAACCCGCCCCTACAAGATTGTGATATGATGTATTGTTAGATAAATTAATTATTATCCTAACGTGGATCGAAGAAACCATGAAATCAATATACAAAAAAACGCATTTTTTCCTCACCTTTCTCACCTTAGCAATGTGGGAAATAGGAATTTTCACCCCATCCCAAATCGCCACAGCCCAAATTACCCCAGCCACCGACAGCACCAATACTCAAATTACTCCCAGCGGCAACCAATTCAACATTCAAGGTGGCCAACAATCCAGCGACGGTGCAAATCTATTTCACAGTTTCCAGCAATTCGGTTTAACTCAAGGACAAACTGCTAACTTTATCTCAAATCCCAATATTCGCAATATTTTAGGGCGAGTTGTCGACGGCGATGCTTCCATAATTAATGGATTAATTCAAGTAACTGGCGGTAATTCTAACTTATTTTTAATGAACCCTGCGGGGATTGTATTTGGTACAAATGCCAGTTTGAACGTGCCTGCTGCTTTCACCGCGACTACTGCGACGGGCATCGGTTTTGGCAATAATTGGTTTAGCGAGACTGGTAATAATAATTATGCTTTATTAATCGGAAATCCTAATAGCTTTGCTTTTACAAATACACAACCGGGAGGCATTGTCAATTTAGGTAATTTGGCAGTGGCACAAGGGCAAAATTTAACTTTATTGGGCGGCACGGTTTTGAGTGCGGGACAACTTTCTGCACCGGGGGGAAATATTATTGTTGCGGCGGTTCCGGGTGAGAATTTAGTCAGAATTAGCCAACCGGGAAATTTATTGAGTTTGGAGATTAAAGCACAATCTGTAGGTGGCAGTTTGCCTCAAAATTGGGTATTGCCAGTTGCATCTTTGCCGCAGTTGTTGGCGGGTGGCGGGGGAAGTGCAACGGGGATGACCGTTAATGCTCAAGGGCAAGTCGTATTGACTGGTTCTGGTTTACAGGTAGAGAATGGAGATGTGGTTGCAAAAGAAGTAAGCGCCCAGAATGCAACGCTGTCAGCTAATCGCAATTTGACATTAGTTGAAAGTCAGTTACGGACAACTGGGGATTTAAATTTACTGGCTAACGATACAGTGCGGGTGCGCGACAGTGTGGCAAATCCGTTTGTGGCAAATGCTGGCGGAAATCTTTACATTCAGGGAAATCAAAGTATCGATCTTTTGGCATTGAATCATCTTTCGCAAACGCCTTTTGTCAGTGGTGGAAATCTGACTTTAGCGAGTGATGGTGTGATATCTACAGATGCTCACTTTCGCAGTGGCAATAATATGTCAATTCTCGATTTGTCGGGAAGACCTGCTAATTTTATCAGTTTATATGATCCAATATTTACGCAGCCTAATGACTATATATCTGGGGGATATACGGGGGCTTCCCTTAAAGTTGATACGACTTCAGGAAAAGGAAATATTACTTTTAATGGTGGTATTTCAATCACAAGTCCAGATGTAACTTTTGCGAAAGCTTCTCCTGGTACAGATGAATTTATTTTGGGTACTTCGCGATCGGTAATTTTGCGATCGGGTGGCGACATTCAAATAGGAGTATTTTACAATTATAACAACCGACCCTATGACGTAGGTCCTATAATTATGCAAGCTAAAGGCAATATTCAAGCGGGATTTATTTCACTCTATAATATTGCGGGTAGTGCTGGTTCTATATCTTTGAGTGCTGGGGGAAATATTTCAACAGAAGCACTTATTGCTAATAATATTTCTGGTAATGGCGTTGGTGGTGATATTACTGTGAATGCAGGTGGCAGCTTTAATCTTATTGTAGGAAATACACTTAGTCCACAAAATCTAAATATAAATACTTCCGCAGCCAATGGAGGTGGTAATATTACCATTAAAGCAAAAAATGATATCTCGATCACCTGTGCTACTTACTCGTTTTGTTTAGAAACTGTTAGTAGGGATAATGGTGTCATCAAGGCTAATGGAAATAGTGGTAATGTTAGTATCATCAGCGAACAGGGTTCTATTATTTTCCAGACTCCCCGATCTATAGATACGAGTAATAGCGCTTCTGTCGGCATTCCTGGCTCTATAAATGTACAAGCAAAAGGGAATATTACTTTAGGTACGATATCAGCATTCAGTTATGGCAGTTCAAAATCTGATGGTGCAAATATTAATATTAAAAGTGTAAATGGTAATATCGAACTTGGCGAAATCAATAATTCTTCTGCCGTGGGCAATGGCGGTAATATTACTCTCTCTAGCATTGAAAATATTAAAATAGGTAACGCATTAAACTTTGGAAAATTGCAAGGTGGAAGTATTAATTTTACTAGCACAAATGGCAGCATTACTACAGGAGGATTAACTGCAACAAGCTCTCAAAGTTTAGGAAACAGTATAGTTTTTAAACCGGAAAATGGCGGCTCAATTACTTTAAATGCCGATCGCAATATTACGACTGGTAATCTCAATGTAACGGCGAATCAAAACGGCGGCCCGATCGCACTTACGAGCACTGCCGGCTCCATAAATACCGGAACAATCGATACCACGGGCGACAAAGGTGGCGCCGTTAATCTCAACGCTAAGGGCAATATTACGACGAATGGTATTCAAGCGATCGGCATTCTAGACGGTGGCTCAATCGCATTTAAAAGCGGCGGTGCGATCGACACTACCGCCGGAATCATCAACGCAATGGGCGGCAATAACGGTGGCAATATTTCCCTCGAAGCCACAAACAACATCACTACAGCCGGAATTGGCAACTCCGCTGTATTATTAAGTGGCTTCAACGCCAATAGCGGCAATCTTCGCATTCAAAGTGGCGGTAATATCAACACAACTGCCGGCCCAATTATTACCGCTGCGGCAAATGGTAAGGGCGGAGATATTACCATAGATGCTCAAGGAACTGTTTCGACATCTAGTATTAATTCTCTCACTTTCACTCCCAATGTCATTGTGACTGGTGGCAATATTGATATCAAGGCAAATGACACTATAACTGCTAGCGGAAATATCGAAACCAACCGCAATAATATTACATTTAACGCCCCCGTCAAATTAGCTAACGATTTATCTGTGAAAATTTCTGGCACCGGTGATATGAGTTTTAAATCTACTGTTAACGGGGCTTACAGTCTTACTGTCAAACCCGATGCGGGAATTGTGCAGTTTGGCGGTGCTGTTGGTAATGTCACTCGTCTCAATAGCGTCAATATTCAAGATGATATACCCAAGAATTTGACCCCAATTAACATTATTACTACGAATAATATTACCACCCAAAATATCACCTCAGCAGCCGGAATTTCTTTGTATAGCGACAAGGGAGAAATCAAAACTGGTAATCTTGATGCGACTTCCGCTAACAATGGCGGCAAGATTGATTTGAATGCTGGTACTAATATTACCACAGGCAATATTAATGCTTCTGCCTTAAATCGTGGTGGCACTATTTCTTTCGATGCTACTGGTAATATTACTGCTGGCAAAATTGAATCTTCTTCTTTCGGGACTGGTGGCGATGTTAGTATGATTAACCGCAGTATTTCTAGCAATACTATCGTTAATCAAATTAATACTCAAAGTTTTGGTAGCGGTACGGGTGGAAATGTTTTGATTAGAGGACAAAGGTTTTTTCGAGCTACTGGTTCTTTTACTGATAGAAATGGGATTAATGCTAGCATTTCTACGGCGGGAAATACTGGAAGTGTTGACGGTGGTCGTATTACAATTTACCACGAAGGTCTAGGATTAACTCCGTTTATTGTGGGCAATTCTGCAATTAATGGCACTGCTGGTGCAATTACTAGGGGAAATTCTAATCCTATTCAAACTATTTTGCGGGAGAAGTCCTATTTTTATACTCAAAAACAGGATGCCGATCGCATTCAAATCATTTCCGTACCGCCACCGCCCACCCCAACACCAGCAGCTACACCCGCACCAACACCAGCAGCTACACCCGCACCTGTAATAAGTGCGACTCCAACACCCGCAGCTACACCAACGCCAGCAGCTACACCAACGCCATCACTTACGCCAGCACCTGTAATAAATGCGACTCCAGCACCTGTAACAAATACGATCGCCCCGATCGCAATCATACCCCCACGCACACCCTCACCCTCAGTAACTCCAGCACCAACGCCAACACCCGAAAGTTCGATCGCACCAACACCAACTCCCCAAAGTTCGATCGCACTAACATCAACACCCGAACCCCAATTTGCACTCGATTTTCCCGATCGCAACCGCATACCCGGTTTTCCCAACAGCATCCGACTACCCGAAGCCCCCAACTTATCATCCCCGCTATCACTACCGCCCCGCACATCTACCACCGAGCCCTCCATACCCACAACACCAAGCGCTACCGAACGCATACCTTCAAACTCCACAATTCCCTCTGTTTCCCAACTCACCTCCTCGATCGCATCTCTAACCGCCTCTCAACCGACATTCACACCAAATCCTGCGATCGCGTCAAACTCACCATTCACAGCCCCTCAAACCTTTCAAACCCAGTCTGTAGCTCAAATTCAGCCAGCACTCACAGAGACAAATACGGCAACAAGTGCGATCACTCCTGCACTCACTATTAGCCAAAATCCCCAACAAGATTTAGCCTTTTTAATCGGCGATTTATTAGGAGCTCAAACTTCAATTAATCAAAATCTGACAACCGGAAATACTACTTTAAATTGGCAACTTCCAGGCACAAATAAATCTATAGAACTCGAAATACCACCCATTTCAACACCCCAGATTACCTTAATACCAGCTTCCGAAAAACCTCCTGAAAATCCACCTACTCTTGGATCTTCCAGCACCGAAAAACCCGATGGATACATAGTATTAACTCCGACTCCTACAGAAATAATTCCTCCCGAACCACCCGCTGAAACCCCTCAGAATGAGTTAGCAACTATTCCCCAAACTCCTGTAGCAATAGAATCACCTCCGATTAGTCCAACGCCCGCACCAGTAACAACACCAGCGCCAACACCCGCAGCCACTCCAGAACCAACACCAGCACCAACACCAGCACCAACTCCCGTACTCGAACCTAAAGCGGAAACACCAAATATTCCAGATATTCCCAATTTTATTCCCGCTGAAATAACTCGATTGAATGTAGAACAAACTCTCGCTCAAAATAATGGCGATGATGCTGTTGCTCAAATTGACAAACTATTTGAACAAGACTATGAAAATTATTATGGCGAAAATTTGACGGATAAAAAAGTAACCGCTCAATATCTGAGACAAACTCTCAAAAAGATTAATGAAGAAACAGGAAAACAAGCTGTAATTGTTTATGCCATCGCGAGTACAAAAGACTTGTGGCTAATGTTAGTAGTTCCAGACGGCCCTCCGATTATCAAAAAGATTCCCGGCGTAACTAGCATGGAATTACAGGAAACTGTGAAATATTTGCAGAAATCTTTGGCAAGTCCAGCAACTTCAAAAAATACCAGTTATTTGCCAAGTGCACAGGAACTTTACAGATGGTTGATTGCGCCAATTTCTAAAGATTTATCAGCATTAAAAATCGATACTCTAATTTTTTCCTATGATGCAGGTTTGCGCCAATTGCCCCTATCAGCTTTGCATGATGGCAAGCAATTTTTAATAGAAAAATACAGTCTAGGCTCAATTCCCAGCATAAGTTTGACTAACACAAGTTATCAAAGTTTGCGAAACTCCCAAGTTTTAGCAATGGGTGCTTCAGTGTTTCCGCACACTCATAAACCGGAATTGCCGGGAGTGCCGGTCGAATTATCTACTATCGCTGGAACCAGAACTACAATACAAAATCAAGCAGTAGTTCCTTTGTGGCAAGGTCGCTCTTTTTTGAATGAAGAATTTACTCTGAAAAATATGGAAAAACAGAGACAGCAACAATCATTTGAGATTGTTCATTTAGCTACTCATGCAAGTTTTCCTCAAGGTATGAATGGGCGAAAAGAAGCTGAGATCGACCTGTGGAATCGCTCTTTGTCTCTGGATGATTTTAGGTTGGCGAAGTGGTATGATGGCAGACAAGTGGAGTTATTGGTGCTGAGTGCTTGCGAAACTGCGATCGGCGACAATACAGCGGAAATGGGATTTGCTGGATTAGCTGTCGGCAGTGGTGTAAAATCAGCGCTAGCGAGTTTGTGGAAAGTTAATGATGTCGGCACTTTGCGACTGATGACTGAATTTTATGGCGATTTGCGATCGACCCCAATTAAAGCTGAAGCACTCAGACAAGCGCAACTGGCAATGTTACGCTTACCCAACTCAGATTTATCTCACCCACATTTTTGGGCGGGATTTACAATAATCGGCAGTCCTTGGTAAAATAATCGGGAATTAGTATCCCAGGCCACTATCTATTGATGTCATAAATTTGCTATGAATAGCAAAACTCAACTCTATTGGAGCAAAACTTGTGAGCAAGTTCGATAAAATATTCAATTCGGAAAATACCTCCGAAGCCAGCTTGAGTTCAGAGGAATCCTTAGCAGCGGTAGCACTTGTCGCAGCCCTGGCAAATTCTCCTGACACTGATGCAGATATCTTAGAAAGCATTCTTTGGGAATCAGAAATTTTTGCTGAATATTCGGAAGATGATATGTCAGCAATGGTCGAAAAACTCGCAGGTATTGCTACCGAAGACGGTTTAGGGGCATTATTTAATACCGCTTGGGGTTCAATGCCAGATGAATTGGTTTTAGATACTTTTGCTATTACGGTAGCGATGTTTGTCATAGATGGCGAAGTGTCTGACAAACATCAGGGTTTTCTGAAGGAGTTTCAGCAAGCATTAGGTTTGGAGGATGAGGAAGCTGAGGAAGTTATCGAGGAGGTAATTACTGCATATTCTGAGGAAGATGGAGATTTTTCTGAAGAATATGGGGAAGTTTCTGAAGAAGATGGGGAATTGTATGAATCTCCCAAAGGCTATTTTACTGTCCCAATTCCAGTTGAGGAGCAAAAAGGCGGTAAAATTGAAGAAGAAGAAGGCAGTCTCGCTTTTTCTGACGACTTTGGCATTTTGCTGAAAATTGATTATTTCCCGATCGCAGGTGAAGTTGCAGAATTGGTTGAGTCTGTTGGGGAAGCTGCTTATCTCAGTTCATTTCTCAACAACTTTATTGATGGGGAAATTCTTGCCAAAATTCCTAACTCCAAGTTACTCCACACTGAATCTTTGGAAGATGAGGAAGCTTATTTTGCGGTTGTCAATCTACCTGGGGGTGCGACTATCAGCGTTCAGGAGAACTTGGACACTGTGACTCGGCTGAATGCCTACCGGGGATTTCTGGCTTTTATCGCTGAGGATGTTTGTTATACGATAAGTTCTCAGAGAATTTATCAGGAAGCGGATGAACTGGGTTCGCTGGAGTCTGAAGTAGAGGTAATGATGGACAAAATTTTAGAGTTTATTGAGACTATCGAATTTGCTGCGCCTGAATAAACTTGACTGGAATTAGGCATTGGGCATGGGGCATTGGGCATGGGGAATTGGGAATTAGCAATTCAGGACACGGCAGTGCCGTTTCCCTACCCCAGAATCAACTGCTTTAATCAGGACACGGCAGTGCCGTTTCCCTACCCCAGAATCAACTGTGCGATCGAGAATCGGTTAAAAAACCAGTTCTCGATCGCACTTTTATCACAATCAATCAACCAAAGTCGATCGACAGTAGCAATTAGCTTAGTTAGTAGTCTGAGCTTCCTGCAACCTTTGCTTGAGTTCTTCCAGAGCGTTCGCCCAGCGTGGATCTGGCTGCACCGAGCCGGAATCGACGTTTGACGAAGTTGTGGCTGCTGGATTGCGGCGAGACTTGTTGTTGTCCCGACGGCGACTGCTTTTACCAGAACCTCCACCACCTTGACTGGGGGAAGGCTCGCGTCGCTGTTGCTGCGGTTGACCCTGGGTAGGTGCCGATACCGATGCCAACTGTGGTGACTCCAGTGACTGTTGTTGATCTTCGTCGCCCTTGTCAGATTTACCCTTAGAGCGAGGGAGAGCCTTTTCTATTTTCAGCGGGTTTTCCTTGAACATCAAGCCGTTATATTTTTCAATAACTTGGTCTGCTTGTTCATCAGTCAACACCGTCACAAAACCGAATCCTCTGCATTTACCAGTTTTGCGGTCTGTAATTACCTTTGTTGTTACCGATTCGCCCTCTGGCGCAAAAACATCTTGCAGTTCTTGGCGATCGAGTTCTTTTGGTAAATTGCCGACATATAAACGAATAGACATGAAAAATTCCTCCTGATTTCGATTCTAATTAACTTGCTCAAACAGCATTACCTGAATTGACATACTCCCCGTCGTAAACGAGCGGGGATTCTTGACACTTCAACGAGTCCTGCTACCAAGGTAGTCTTACAGTCCCTCCATGTCCGTTTAGAGTCTCCCAATGCCCTATGGCGACTAATATGTATCGTTTTTTTGGGAATATTAACAATACTTTTGTTTTGCTTCCAGGTTGGATTTTAACCATTGCCCTTCAGTCTTTCCCTATTACTGGAACAGTCCCGGTTTCAACTCTGATGAGTATATATCGCTGCACTCTTAGGTGGGGATTTCAACCACTTAAATTATCACACAAAGCCGTCCTAGAAGGACGGGGCTTGTATCCCAATTTCTTGGTCAACTGAATATTGACCGCAGGGAAAGACGACATAATCGCAGAATCTGCGCGTTCCTCCGACCAACCTTGACAGCTTTCGCCACCTTTTAGACCAAGACAATTGACTCTCCTGAAGCCGCAACTTGGCCGCCTATGCAGAGAGGTCTTAAATCTAAGGTTGTTCTGTAAACTTTTAGTCATCACTTAAATGTTGAGGCTATTGGCTATTCTGTATTATTTACTTCCGGTTTTGATTCAGAATGTTTTTAGCCAGTGCCGTGTCGAAATTTATTTCCCAGGATGTCAATTGCCAGCGATCGGAATTCCAGTATTTAGTTTAATACGGTGATGGGTAAAATTGCTAACATTTTTTCAGCCATTAATTTTACCTCGCTTTTAATGCTGAGGACTACCTGATTTCCCTTGAATCGGGCAGGACAGTTTTTGACCATCATTCAAAGGTATCACAACCTTGGTAATAGAGCTAGTTATTTGGGGAATGGGGAATTGGGCATGGGGCATGGGGCATCGGGCATTGGGCATCGGGCATCGGGCATCGGACAATTTTAGATTTTAGATTTTGGATTTTAGATTGATAGTCCTGGACGCATGGGACCCAGAAACCGGGCTTTTTACCAAAAAACTTCGTTGTAGCCTCAACTTGGGTCAAAAACCCGCTTTCTTTAATCGAAAATCCAAAATCTAAAATCTAAAATCGATTCATTTCGCCCTGGAAAATGATATATGCTCCCCAGAAGGCTGCGGCAAAGGCCAAAATCGCAGACCAGATAGGGTGTCCGCTGTGACTAACTCTGCCACCTTCACTGCGGAGGGTTTCGAGGTCGATCGCCACATTAGCACCCCGACGCAGCCAACCAGTCACCACAACAGATTGTCCCAGCAAATCGCTAGGGCGAGTAGGTGTCGGAAAAAGAGAGCCGATCGGACCAAACCTCGAAATATAGTGTAACCTGATCAACCCCGTCGTCGTCTGCAAAATCAAATCCTGTCCCAGCCAATTAGCCATACCAGATCGCCCCAAAAGTTGCCCCTGCAACCGCACTGCTTGAGCATCCAAGGGCAAAGTATCTGAATTTGACAAGATTTGGGGTAAACTCGGTTCAGCAATGTTTCTAGGCGGAATATCAGGGAAAAAATCATTAATTCGGAGCAAAGTACCGAGACAAAAGCCGATCGGCAAACAGCCCCAAAGAATCGATCGATCGCCCCAAAGCCAATCCAACTGCCAAAAACTCGTCCTCGAAAACATCCCCCCAATCAGCCAAAGCACCCCCACAATCGCCAAACTCATCGGAATTCCCAAAAAAGGCGCACCCTGCAACAGTAGGGGCGGTGCTCCCGTGCCCGCCCTGGAATTAGTGCCCCCCGAAGATTTCGTGCCCACGCCGAATATTGACTTAAACAAGTTAAACAGGACGAATTTGCCGTTAGTTGGCTGCAAAGTTCCCAGATTCGCCAACTCCAACTCAGTTTCCAACTCCCAGAATTGAGCATAAAGAGCCAACAACTTTAAACGCTCACCCATCAGAGGATATGCGCTGTTAACCGTCAACCAATTGCGGAAAGGATTGCTGACATCCCATAACAAAATCTGTTCCAGAGGCGCGTGTAATCCAGCAGAACCTAGGGTAACAGCTTCTCTGACTCCCACGGGAAAAAGTAGATCGAAACCCTCGATAAAAAAGCTAGTTTGCTGCTGGTGTTCGATATTTTTCGCCATTCCGATCGCAATTTTAGCCAAAGCCCGCGTCAAACCGTTCGGATTCCCGGTAATTTCCGCAGCCGTGCGATCGCTCAAATATACCCTGTGGCGCGACACCCACAACATCGGCCATCTCAGCAACTTATAAATTCCATAACAAAAGGCAGAAATCCCAGCCGCCAAAACTTTGACAACTGAACGAAAAAACTCGATCGTAATTAAAGCAGATAATCGCTCCTCCCAGTGAGTGACTTGCCAATAAATCATGTAAGGAATCTGCATAACTAAAACCGCCAACGACATCGGCGCAAAATCCCAGTGGGAGATGTGCGCCAATTCCCGCGCCAAAATCGTGGCAATTTCATCTTCCGTCAATTGATCCAAAAGTCCCTGACTGACAACAATCCGAGCAAATCTGGGCAAACATCCGTAACTGAAAGCTACTGGTACATCAATTGGTAATAGTTTCAGCATCGGCGCTGGCATATTTTGCTGCTTACAAAAACTGCGAATTACCCGATTAGCTTCTTTGCTGGACTTCAATAAAGTTATCCCTCCCAAAGGTTCGATGCCGCAAATCAGTTTCAGCAGTGCGTCTGTCAGCCAGGGAGAGGAGGCGAGTAACAATCCGAAAATGAATTGTAGAAACTGAGTTGGATCGCGGTAAAAAAGTTGAATTGGTGCGAAAAAAGGCAGTCTTGTAAATATATATAACTGAACTAACAGACTATTAATATTTGTCAGCAGGAATTCTAGGATGAATCGGGTTAGGAAGAATAGGGCGATCGTACTTGCGATCGCCTCTACCCACAAACCCTCTAATTTCATGGCTTTGAGCTGGCGCCACCCCGACTTAGCCCGCCCCGAATTGCGCCAACTGAGTTGGTAAGTATCTGGAGTTATGACTTCGGGGATATCTGTTGGAGGATCTCGATCGGGTGCGATCGCAGTTGATGTTTCTGATTCAGCAGTTTTGACCTGCGGCGGTTTGGGAGGTGCAGGCAGTGGCGGAATCTGTGGCGATTTGACGTTATTTTGCACGTCAGTCTGCTCAAAAGCTACAAATTCTGTTTTATCATCGGCTGATACTTTGTCGGCTCTAGGCGATATTTTCGGTAATTCAGTGCCGAGTTCAAAGGCGACGAATCCGGTTTCTGGGGGAGTTTCTGGGATTTTATGTTGATTTTCCGGTGGTTTTGGGGGACGACGGTTGATCAATTGGTCTAAAGTGCGATCGGCCCAAGTTTTGATTTGAGTGTTGGAATTTTTGGTGAGGGAAGTGCAGAGTGCGATCGCCTTTTTCAGATTGCCGGTTGCTTTGTACGCAGCCACCAAACCCATCTGCGCGCGAATACCGGGCGGCTGATCGACTGCGGTTTGGGTAACAGATTCCAAAAGCGCGATCGCCCGATCGTAATCTCGCGCTTTCAAAGCAGCCAGCCCAGCCTCTAGAGATTGTTTCACAGATGAATCCGCCGAATTTTGATTGTTTGGAGATGCCATGACATTGGTTGCACTAGCGCCTTGTCTAAGATAGCTTGCGCGATCGATAGATTACGGTTTTAACACAGTTAGAATTAAGGTCAAGCACCGGAATGATATAGAGTCCAAGGCAATGCCGTGTCCCTACCCAAAGTAATATTGTAGGGACACGGCATTGCCGTCTCCTAATTTCTTAAAGCTTAAATTGACACCAAGGCCCTAAATGCGATCGCCCATAATTGATATATAGACCCAATTTCAATCACCAATTGCTACAATTAAATTACCTCTTACCGCACATTTATGCCCATTGACGACGAAGATTTTCAAATCGAAATCAGCGACGATCGCAAACTGCAACTCTTCACAGACAGACACGAATTTACCCGCCGATTTGCCTTTTATTTAAACGAAGACCAGCCCCGCGAACAAATTTTGTATTTTTTCGGGGATGGAGGCAACGGCAAGTCATTGCTCCTCAAACACTTGGAGTTTCACTGCTGCAAAAAATTTCCCTCCCAGGTTTGGCAAAAATTGCGCGCACTCCCAGAATCAAGAGCGGCCGAAATTGCTGATTTCGTCCGCAATGCACAAGCCAAAACCTACACTCCCATTCCCGCAGTCAGACATGATTTCGGATTGATACCGATTAAAGAAGATAAACCGCAAGATAGATTTTACGGCTTGCTAATGCTACGGCGAAATGTCGCAGCAGCCACCAAAAAATATAAATTTAAGTTTCCTAATTATGATTTTGCTTGCTTTTGGTATTTGCTGAACAAAGGCGAGTCAAACGCAACTCTCAACCAACTTTTCCCCAACGATTTGATTGATTTTTTGACACCTGTAGTTGAAACCTTTGCCGGATTTCCCGTGGTGTCGCAAGTAGCGGCGGGGCTGAAATTAATCGATAAATTCGGTGGCATTAAGCGAACGATGAAATTAATTCAAACGCGGTTGGGTGTCAGCGACGAAACGGCTGATGAAATTCGCCTTAAAGATATTGATACTGAATTAATCGACTGTTTGCCGAAATTATTTGCAGGGGATTTGAATGCGGCAATGGCTAGCAGAAATAAACCCGATCGCCTCGTGATGCTGTTCGATACTCACGAGAAAATGTGGGATGAGAAACGCAATTCTCAAGGCGCAACTTTTTGGTATCAAGATGAGTGGTTTCGGCGGTTGTTGAGGGCATTGGATTACAAATTGGGGATTGTGGTTGCTGTGGCGGGGCGAGATTGTCCTGTCACACAACTGCGGTGGCCGAATGCGGCGAAGTTTCCGATTCCCGAAGATTATATAGATGCCCAATTGGTGTGGCATTTGTCGCCGGATGATGCGAGGGATTACTTGCACAAAGTGGAGATTGACAAGGCAGATTTGGCAGATGCTGTAATTAAATATGCCAGCGTCAATCCTGATGAGAGTTGGGAGAATTTGCAGGTACATCCGTTTTATTTGGGTTTGTGCGCGGATGTGGTGCTGGCAGAAAGAAGGCGGGGAATTGAGTTGCTGTCGTCGGATTTTGCGCGGATTCCGAAGTTGGAAAACAAGACTGCGGAGTTAACGGATCGGTTGCTTTTGTATGTGGATCGCGAAGTGCGATCGGCGGTGCATTCGCTGAGTGCTTGTCGCGCTTTTGATCAGGATTTGTATGTGAAATTGGGAGCGGGTTGTCACTTCCAGGCAAGTAGTGCAAATTTTGAGGTTTTGACGGGTTTTTCGTTTGTGTGGAAATCGGAAAAGCGGGGGGATAATTGGTATCGGATTCATGATTTATTGCGGCGCTTGGATTGCGATCGGGATAATCCGAAAACTCGCAGGGCTCATGAGGTTTTAGAGGGGCATTATCGGGAAGTGGGGGATGTGGCGGAGGCCATTTTTCATGCTAATCGCTTGGATTGGGAGCGAGGTGTGAAGGAATGGGAAGAGGTGTTTCGTAAAGCGTTGCGGCTGAGTCGTTACGGGGAATGTGAGTTGCTGCTGGGAGTTAGAGATGAGTTGTGGATTAAAAGTGATTATTGGCTTGGTAGAGTTTCGCGATCGGAGGGAGATTACTATGCTTGGTTGGCTCGATATGTAGAGGCAAGACAGGAATATTTAGAGGCAGTTGCAGCCTTGAATTCTGCTTTACTTATTGCACCAGACGATATCAATGCTCTCAACAACAAAGGGAATGCGCTGCAAAGTCTGGGTGATTTGCAAGCAAAGCTAAGTGAATTTGAGGCGGCAAAACAGTCTTACTTTGAGGCGATCGCTGCCTATAATTCTGCTTTACTTATTGTACCAGATGATATCGACGTTTTCAAGAACAAAGGGATTGCACTGAAATGTCTGGGTAATTTACAGGCAAAGCTAAGTGAATTTGATGCTGCAAAACTTTCTTACTCAGTGGCAATCGCAGCCTATAATTCTGCTTTACTTATTGCACCGGATTATATCAATGCTCTCAACAACAAAGGGAATGCGCTGCGAGTTCTGGGTAAATTACAAGCACGGCTAAGTGAATTTGAGGGGGCAAAACAGTCTTACTTTGAGGCGATCGCTGCCTTGAATTCTGCTTTACTTATTGCACCGGATGCTATCTGTGTTCTCAACAACAAAGGGAATGCGCTGCGAGATCTGGGTAAATTACAAGCACAGCTAAGTGAATTTAAGGCTGCAAAACAGTCTTACTTTGAGGCGATCGCTGCCTGTAATTCTTCTTTACTTATTGCACCGGATATCTGTGCTCTCAACAACAAAGGGAAGGCGTTGTTAAGTCTGGGTGATTTGCAAGCACAGCTAAGTGAATTTGAGGCTGCAAAACAGTCTTACTTTGAGGCGATCGCTGCCTTGAATTCTGTTTTTATTATTGCACCGGATGATATCGGTGTTCTCAACAACAAAGGGATTGCGCTGCGAGATCTGGGTGAATTGCAAGCACAGATAAGTGAATTTGAGGCGGCAAAACAGTCTTACTTTGAGGCGATCGCTGCCTTGAATTCTGTTTTACTTATTGCACCGGATGATATCGCTGCTCTCACCAACAAAGGGATTGCGCTGCTACGTCTGGGTTATTTGGAAGAAAAATTATCTGAGAGACAGGAAGCACTCAAGAATTACCGAGAGGCGCTGGAAATGTTCGATCGATCTTTAGCCATTGCTCCTAATGATGATTCGGTTCGCAAGAGACGCGATTCACTGCAAGAATTTCTCAATAATTTGGGTGAGGATACTGTCAGCAGTTAGCTCGATGATAAGGAGTAAAGACGCGGCATTCAGGAGGAGGATGTGTCGAGTTAACTTACACCAAAAGTTCACAGGATTTACGCACTCCGACAAAGAAACCGGGTTTTTGGCAGAATCTACGCATCACAACGAATTATTCAAGGGAAAAACCCGGTTTCTGGCTACCCGTCCGTCAGCCCTAAGACTTGATACCTGACGGCGCACATTTCTTGCTCTTTTCCGATTCCAGGTATTGCTTATAAGCCACCTCATCGCCACCAAAAGAATCGATCGATACCTGTCGTTTCGGCATAGATTTCAGAGGAGCATCGATCGGGCTATACCGACAGTAACACATCACAATTACATCATAATCGCTCATCGGAGTTGGAATATCAGGCGTATATGTTTGCACTCGCACAACTTCCCAATCACTGACGCGATAATGAGTATTGTGTGCGTGTTCATTTGGATCGTGTTCTGACTCCACCCGCACAAATTCTACAGGGCGATATCCCGGTTCAGGAATCGGTTCCTGAGAAGAATCCCAGTTTTCTGCAATGATAAAAGTTAGAGCTTGGCTGTGTTGAAGTTTTCTCTGTCTCCAGCCTTCATCTTCACCTGACTCAGCCTGAAAAACAATGTACTTCTGCATTAGTTTTCCTCCGTTTCTTCGAGATAGTTGGGAAATTCGGTTTTCCCTTTGAACACGCAATCAACTTCAAAAATGTACTTATTTTCGATTTCCTCAATTTCGAGGAGTTTCCAGCCATACTTTTTCTGCATATCCCGGCATTTCTGCGGGTTGGTGGCGCTGTGTCGCGAGATATCCCTCTCTGCATCGTAGCGCAGCCACCTATTTGGATCGTTATTTGTCATGATTGATATAGCTCCTGTGTTGGTTCTACAACATTGGAGAAGTCGTCTTGGCTCAGTGTTTGCCGCACTGCGTCAAGGCGCATCTTTAGAGTTGATTTATTTTATGATAATACAAATCATGCTTTAATATCCTCTTTATTCCAAGGCTTTGACTGTAGGATTTACCCACTCCGACTAAGAAACCGGGTTTTTGGCCGAATCTGCGAATCACAACCAAGAATTCTCAAAAAACCCCGGTTTCTGACCCCATGCGTAATCCCTAAATTTGCTAAAATAGACCCAGAAAATATCAAAATATAAAAAATATGAACGAATCCCAAATACCGCAAATTCCTTGGCTACCCTTAAGCCGAGAAGCGCACAAACTATCAGTTACCGACAGATTAGCTCTAGTCAACGCGATTGTTGAGTCCATCAGACGGGAACTCAGACCCCGCCAACCTCTGCCAGATGACTTTTTGGAACCCATAACAGGGCTACCAAAAACTGATGCACCACCCGCAACAGATGCCGAAGTTAAAATTAGATTGCGATCCGATCGCAAAGGTGCAGCCAAGCGACTCAGAGGGCTAGCAAAAACAGATATGCCACCTCCAACAGATGCGGAAGTTGCACTCATGTTAGAAGAACGTTTGGTGGAGAAGTACCTAAAATGAAGGTATTAGTAGACACCAACATTATCCTCGATAGTTTGCTAGAGCGAGAACCGTTTGTAGAAGATGCTGATGCTTTATTTGAGGCGATCGAAAAGGAGCAAATTGAGGGATATGTAACGGCAACAACTTTAACAAATATCTTCTATATTGTCAGAAGGCAAACCCGCAGCCTCGATCGCGCTAGGCAAGCTATTGCGGAAACACTAGCATTAATGAAAGTATCTGCCGTCGATCGCGACGTTTTGGAAATAGCATTTGCATCTAATTTAACCGATTTTGAAGATGCCGTGCAGTTAGCTTGTGCGCTGTCAGATAACTTGGAGGCGATTGTCACCCGCGATGCAGGAGATTTCGTCGGTGCTACCTTACCCATTCTATCACCTAAAGAGTTATTAGAACGTTTGGAATAAGATTAACAGGATTTATGCACTCCGACAAAGAAACCGGGTTTTGGCCGAATCTACGCATCACAACGAAGTCTTCTCGAAAAAACCCCGTTTCTCGGCCCCATGCGTCAGCCCTAAG
The DNA here is from genome assembly GCA_043742065.1 of Oscillatoriales bacterium. Classification (GTDB taxonomy): domain Bacteria; phylum Cyanobacteriota; class Cyanobacteriia; order Cyanobacteriales; family Microcoleaceae; genus Microcoleus. The sequence goes on along the minus strand of JAYTZD010000626.1, from coordinate 4,111 downwards.
CTTAATTAATCCGACTCAAAATCAACTTTATCGTAAATATCTGCCAGCGTAAATTGGAAAGAAATAGACTTCAGAGATATAGTCCCATTAGCATCGTCATACTCAGAAAAAGTCCAACTATTCTCATCAGTTTTAAAATATTGCTCGACGTGCATCTCATACTGGTCAATTAGTAGATATTCCTGAAAAGTTGGAATGCTACGATATGCCGCAAACTTACCATCTTTTTCATAACTTCTGGTAGACTTTGACAACACCTCAGCAATCATTAATGGATTAGTAATCGTATCTTTACGCCCTTCTTCCAATTGCAACTCACCCTGAACTACCATCACATCAGGATAAGTATGTATGCGTTTTCCTGGAATCCACAGCCTTTGGTCTGTTACGAAAATGTCGTAGGGCTGACGCTTGAGTGCAAAGTTTAACTGAGCATAGAAGTTGCCAGTAATTTTGTTGTGATTTGGAGTTCCACCAGTCATAGGGATAATTTCACCATTGATGTATTCATGTCGCTCTTCCGAATTAACCTCAAATTCGAGATATTCTTCGGGCGTGTAAACCTTTTTTTCAGTTTGTGCGATCGTTTGCATTTCAACCTCCAAGGTTGTCATTGTTGGTTAGCTTGTCGTTAGCTTGTAGGGTGCGTCAGTCTTTAGTTTACTCAGTAAAATTAGGGTTTTTCCAACTGACGCACCCTACCAATTGAGCCTCACTCCGACTCTTAGAAACCGGGTTTTTGCCCGAATCTACGGTGGGTAACGAAGATTTTGTAAAAAAACCCGGTTTCTGGCCCCATGCACAAGGACTTAACCTTGCGGCTTACCGTCCAGATTTTCTCGACGATTTACCATCAGCCAGCTTTCGACGAATCAGCACGCTCATCACTTGCTTCGGATTCGCCGCCCGCTGTACGGGACTCCAATCGCCAACTTCCGCAAATCCCAGCCGATACAAAGTCAGTATGGTTTCCCTGACACCATTGGGCGAACCTGTCACCGTTACACACACAATTTCCTGTTCCGATACTGCTGCTGATTCGTCATTTGGGCATTCGGATTTGTTATCGTCGGGCACGAATTCTTCAGTCATATTATGTTCTCTTGGTTTTGGGTTTTCTAGAAAAACCCAAAAACCCAGCCACCCCGCACAGCAACGCAAAGCAAGGTGGCTACAGAGAGTGTTAAGATTCTCGGAGCCTCCAGACTGCTGATCCCAGTTTGGCGGTGAGCTGTCCATTGCTGTTTCAGCAGCTTTGGGCAGCGTAACTAGATTTTTGGGCGACGCGGGTTGCTTGTTCTGCAACCTCTCACTTGAAAGCGTAGCCGCAAATGGGGGCTAAAGTCAATCAATTTTGGATTTTAGATACTTCGACTTCGCTCAGCACAAGTTTTTGATTTTGGATTGATATCAATTCCGGTAACACCGGAATGATATAGAGGAGACGGCAGTGCCGTGTCCCTACCATGATTAATTGTAGGGAAACGGCACTGCCGTCTCCTAATTTCACAATTCACCTTACTTTTTCAACAATTAAAGATCTGGCTCAATACCAGCGGCTCGCAATTGCTCAGCCAAGCGTTCCGATTTTGCACGTTCCTGTTCTAAACGCACTTCTGATAATCTTGTCATTTCCCAACCAGTCAACAACAAATTACCATCAGCATCCCACCAGCGCAACCAAGGTAATTCCAGATTCTGATAAACTCCTTGCCAAATTCCCAACTCCACTCCTAAAGCTGTAATTGGATAATGACCCCGCTCATTAGCCGACAATAGCTGATACTTTCCATCTACCAAATGATACATCTCAACACTAGCTTTACTCACTTCATAGATGCCGTAAAATGGCGGGCGGATTACATTTTCATAAACCCAAAATTTACCAGGCTTAGCTCTCCCCTCTTGTTCAGAAATAAATACAGGAGTTTTATCTCTTTCCTCTGAACCATTTCCCGATACAAATTCTAAGGCTATTAACGGTGCAACAAACTCTTTCCAGAAGACATAAGAACGTCGAACTTTACCATCAAGAGTTGGCGGAACATTCGGCACATAAAACCAATCTGGGCATTCAGCACCGCGTTCTAAAGGTTCTGTTAAACGCCAATAAATTCCGCAATCCTGACCGATCGCATAATCACCTTCTGGATGCAGCTTTTGTAGGATTGGTTCGATGGAATCAGTTAATAAAACGCTTTGAGGATGCTCCTGAAAATTTTTCACAAAAGTACCATCACTTTCTGGGAGTTCAGTATGATCTGGGAGGCTAGTAATTTGGGTAATAAAATCAACAGTAAAAGTCATAGTTTTACCTCAATTGGTGCGTACCATACTTTTTCCACAATTATACTTCACTTCATCAATGGAGGAGACGGCAGTGCCGTGTCCCTACAATTTATCGTGGTAGGAACACGGCACTGCCGTGTCCTCTATAGTGCCGTTTCCCTCCCGATCGACTCAATTTTCGATCTTTTCCAATCCCGAAACCACAGGCGCGATCGCATTTAATTTCAAAACAGAATGCTCACCTTCCACCTGCTGACAATTCCACTCATTTCTAAACAACAAAACAGGTCTACCCCAACTATCCTTAACCGTCACCGTATTAAACAGCCGCCCAACTTTTGCTAGTGCATCCCAACCGCCATCAACCCAGCGGGCTACACTGTAAGGCAACATATCTATGGTCGTTTCCACATTATATTCAGACTGCATTCTGAACTGCACCACCTCAAATTGCAACTGTCCCACAGCCGCCAAAATAGGCTCCCGTTTCGACTCATCAGCCGAATACATAATTTGTACAGCACCTTCTTCCTGCAACTCCGAAACACCTTTGCGGAACTGCTTAAACTTAGAAGGATTGGGATTTCTCAGATAAGCAAAAAGTTCCGGCGAAAAACAGGGAATCCCTTCATATTCCAGTTTTTGACCAGTGTAAATCGTATCGCCGATCGCAAAAACACCCGGATTATTCAAACCAATCACATCACCAGGATAAGCAACCTCGATCGACTCACGATCCTGAGCAAATAACTTTTGAGGTCTTGACAAACGCACCGTTTTACCACTGCGAGCGTGAGTCACATTCATGTCCTTCTCAAATTTGCCCGTACAAACCCGAATAAACGCAACCCGATCGCGGTGTCTTGGGTCCATATTCGCTTGCAACTTAAACACAAACCCGGTAAAATCTTCATAGGTTGGGGGAAGTTCTCCCACACTACTTTTGCGGGCATTCGGTTTGAGAGCGTAATCTAAAAACGCATCTAAAAACAGTTCAACCCCAAAATTACTCATCGCACTACCAAAGAAAACAGGAGTCATTTTCCCAGTAGCAACTAAGTCTAAATCTAGTTCATCCCATAACTCATCGAGCAATTCCAAATCATCTTTAAATTGACTATAAAGATCCGGTTCCAAAAGTTCTTCAAGGCGCGGATCACCCAATTCCATCACCGTATCAATCGCAGCACGAGAACCGTGTTTAGTCCGCTCGAATAAATGAATTTGACGTTGGCGGCGGTCAAAAACACCTTTAAAGCGATCGCCTGTACCGATCGGCCAATTCACCGGATAAGTCTGCAACCCCAATTCCTTCTCAATTTCGTCCAACAAATCCAAAGGTTCTCTGCTAGGGCGATCGAGCTTATTAAAGAAAGTAAATATCGGCAAACTTCGCAGCTTACAAACTTCAAATAACTTGCGAGTTTGCGGTTCCAAACCCTTAGCAGCATCCTCCAACATCACCGCATTATCAGCAGCCGCCAGAGTCCGATAAGTATCTTCACTAAAATCTTGGTGTCCCGGAGTATCGAGTAGATTAATGTGATATTTTTTATACTCAAACTGTAATACAGTAGAGGTAATAGAAATTCCCCGCTGCTGTTCCATTTCCATCCAGTCAGAAGTAGCGTGTCTCTGGGCTCGACGGGCTTTCACAGAACCTGCTTCATGAATAGCACCCCCGTAAAGCAGCAACTTTTCTGTCAGAGTAGTTTTACCCGCGTCAGGGTGTGAGATAATGGCAAAGTTGCGTCGGCGCTCAACAGCAGTTTGTAGTTCAAGTTCGAGTTCTGTGGTCATTCGATTTTAGATTTTAGATTTT
>JAYTZD010000625.1:0-2404 GCA_043742065.1 Oscillatoriales bacterium | reverse complement strand
GGACGATATCCAAAAAACATCGCGCCCTAATTATGCTTACCGCCCTTTGTCTGGCTTGAGTTTGATGGACGAACACGACGACAGATAGGAAGTTAGGAAGTTAGGAATGGGGAATAGGGAATGGGGAATAGGGAATGGGGAATGGGGAATGGGGAATAGGTTTAATAATTCAAAATTAGCATTCAAAAATTTAGATAAAATATAGCGTTTAAATTTTTGATTTGGTTTTTTAAATTACCCAATAACTAATAACCAATAACCAATAACCAATAACCAATAACCAATAACCAATAACCAATTACTAAATGATTAATCTCAAATTCAAAACTTCCAATTCCCCATCCCCAAAAGCGCTGCTACTAACTTTAGTGGTCTTGCTATTGGGGGTTGGTGCTTGTGCGGCTCCGTCAGACACTCAAAAGAGCAAGTTAGCTGAGGATCTCAAAACTGCTGAAAAGTCAAACAGCACCTTAACCTTGAACAAAGTAATTTTAGAACAGGCCAATGAAAAGGGCGAGTTGTTCTGGAAAGTCAAGTCAAAGGACGCTGTTTACAGCAAAGATAACAAAATAGTTAACCTTCAGAAACCTGTCGGCAAATTGTTTCAGGATGGCAAAGAGATTTACGACATTCAAGCCGAAACAGGAGAGGTTTTTCAGGAAGGAAATCAGGTATTTTTGAAAGGCAAAATAATTGCTACTGACCTCAAAAATGGAGTGGTACTCAAGGGAAATGAGTTGGAGTGGCGGCCGAAGGAAGATGTGTTAGTTGTTCGCAATAATTTGACTGGAGACAACAAACAGATGAATGCTTCAGCGAAGGAAGCACGAGTTTTCACTAGAGCTAGGAGAATGGAGTTATTCGGCTCTGTAGTGGCGGATATTAAAGACCCGGTTTTGCAATTGCGAACAGAGCATTTAGTCTGGTTTCTGGATCAGCAAAAAATCAGCAGCGACAAACCGACTCAAATTGACAGATACAAAGATCAAAAAGTTACAGACAGAGGTTTTGCTGATCAGACAGATGTAGACTTAAAAACTAAGATTGCGACGCTGACCAAAAATGCTCAATTGATGCCATCAGACCCGCCGCTGCAAATAGATAGCAGTTTGATGAGCTGGAATTTTCCGGCACAAAGTGTGGTTTCGCCAGGGCCAGTGAAGGTTTTTCACCGTGTGGAAAAGGTGACGATGACTGGGGATACGGGTAGGACTGATTTAGATAAGAAAATTTTTTATTTGACTGGAAATGTGCTAGGTATTGGACAAAAGCGTCAATCTCAATTAAATAGCGATCGGGTAATTTGGTATTTAACTAATCAGACTTTCGATGCGGAAGGAAATGTGGTTTATCGGCAATTAGATCCGGTGTTTAATTTAACTGGGCCAAAGGCTTCGGGACAGCTTAAAGATCAAACTGTGATTGTCAAAGGTGACGGTGGGGGTGGCCAAGTTGTGACGGAGTTTGTACCGGATGAGAAAAACGCAACTTTGGGGAAGTAGATGTGATGGTTGACTGTTGACTGTTGACTGCTGACTGTTGACTGTTTGAAAAATATCGATGGAACCGGAAACGATAAAGAACGAATAATAAATTGGTTCTCTACTCAATCTTGATCTGCTTTGCAAATATATTCGTAGGGGCGAAGCATTTCGGTAGACAATTTATTAGTTAGAACCAGGGATTTAATGCCGGAATGCTTCGCCCTTACAAAATTGAGCCTAAAAGTTCTTGACAATCGTGCAATATATCAGAGGCTTTCTACAACTGTCCGAAACCTTTTTTAGGCTTATCTTTTTTCTTTTTCTTCTGCTGCTGGCCACCCATATAGCCGCGAGAACCGGGCTGCATTCCGCCGCCCATACCTGGCATTCCGGGCATTCCTCCCATACCTGCAAAGTTGCCTTGACTCATTTGCTGCATCATGGTACGCATTTTCTGGAAATCGCTCACCAGCTTGGTGACATCGTTTTCAGCATAGCCGGCACCACGGCCGATGCGACGGCGACGAGCCGGAGAACTTGCTAAAAGTTCGGGATTGCGACGTTCTTCGGTTGTCATTGAATTAATCATGGCCTCGGTGCGTTTTAACTGCACTTCTCCCTGCCGCATTTGTTCGTCTGACAGTTTGTTCATCCCTGGAATCATTTTCATGATGCCGCCTAGGGAACCCATGTTTTTGAGCAGTCTGGTTTGTTTGAGAAAGTCGGTAAAGTCAAACTTGGCCGTGAGCATTTTCTCTTGCATTTTCTCGGCGTCGGCGATGTCGAATTCTTCTTGTGCTTTTTCGACTAACGTCAAGACGTCGCCCATGCCGAGTATTCTCGATGCCATGCGATCGGGATAGAATGGCTGTAAGGCTTCTACTTTTTCGCCGACTCCGACAAATTTAATCGGTGCGCCG
>JAYTZD010000624.1:0-2405 GCA_043742065.1 Oscillatoriales bacterium | reverse complement strand
AAACAGGTATTCGGGCGATCGCAATGATAGTGCCGCGCGATCCACATTTTGTGCGCTCCCACGTCAGATATCACAATATCATCAGGCCCCATTACCTGTCGCAAATCGTAAATCAGTTTTTGCGGCTTGATTGGAAAACCATCATCGTTAGCATATTGTTCATACCCAGCACGAATGTCCGCCCGCAATTGCTTCGCAAAAGGATCGGCTTTTCCGCTTCTATCCGCACGCTGTAAAATTTCATTGAGCGAATCAGCAATATCTCCTACAACTTCCACAGTCGGAATGTAACTGCTATCGATTTCTGATGGTAAAGCTCCAATGTGAATAATCGGAATTTTGCCATCAGGGTTCCACTTTTTCGGGGAATATTCAATTAAATCATAGCCAACGGCTATCACTAAATCGGTCTCTTCAAAAGCACAACTAATGTAATCCCGTTTTTGCAATCCCGTTGTCCAAAGTGCCAAAGGATGAGTGTAAGGAATGACACCTTTACCCATGAAAGTATTCGCAACTGGAATATTTAATCGAGTCGCAAATTCTGTCAAAGCATCACTAGCGTTAGCGCGGATCGTGCCATTTCCTACTAGAAGCAAAGGGCTTTTTGCCTTGGAAATTGCCACAGCAGCTTTATTCAGACTTTGGTAAGCACCAAAAGTTTTTTCGCGGTTGTCTTTAGTGAGCGGCTCTCCTTCCACAGGCATTGCTGCGATATTTTCTGGCAAGTCAATATGAACTGCTCCGGGCTTTTCACTCTGAGCTACCTTAAAGGCTTTGCGGACAATTTCTGATGTTGTACTGGGTCGGACAATTTGAGCATTCCACTTAGTAACTGGAGCAAACATAGCGACCAGATCTAAATATTGGTGCGATTCTATGTGCATTCTGTCTGTGCCGACTTGTCCAGTAATTGCTACTAGAGGAGCGCCGTCTAAGTTCGCATCAGCAACTCCTGTCATTAAGTTAGTTGCGCCAGGACCCAAGGTGGACAAACAAACGCCGGCTTTCCCGGTGAGGCGGCCGTAAACGTCGGCCATGAAAGCAGCGCCTTGTTCGTGGCGAGTAGTAATAAATTTAATTGAAGAGTTTCTTAGGGCTTCTAGAACTTCTAGATTTTCTTCACCGGGAAGTCCGAAGACGTATTCCACACCTTCGTTTTCTAAACATTTTACCAGTAGTTGAGCTGTGTTCATTTCCGTTCTTCTCCTCTGTAACTAGAAATTTGTTCTCTTTATCAACTTCTCGCAAAAGTACCAATTAGGAGTTACACAAAACCTATGTGTCATGCTGAGTGAAGCGAAGCATTTTCTAGATTGAGATTCTTCGCTTCGCTCAGAATGACATAGTTCAGAATTACACATAGCAATCCTGTGCGTAAGTCCTATTTTACCCAAACAGTCTTAATGTTAACAAACTCGTGAATTCCTTGGATGCTCAATTCGCGGCCGTAACCGGAGCGTTTGATGCCACCGAAGGGCAATCTGGGGTCTGATTTGACTAAACTGTTGATGAATACTGCGCCGGCTTCTAGTTCGGAAATAAACTGATCGCCTTCTGAGCTTACTGTAGTCCAAGCAGTTGCAGCTAAACCAAAGGATGTACTGTTGGCCAGTTCGATCGCCTCATCGATGCCTGCAACCCGAAATACTAAGGCTACGGGGCCGAAAAATTCTTGTTGACGGGCGGCGGCATCTAGGGGAATATCAGTCAGAATAGTTGGCAAGTAGAAATTGCCGGCATTCTCTGACAAAGGGCTGCCACCAGTCAGGAGTTTTGCCCCGGATTTGATGCAGGTTTGCACTTGATTGTCCAATTCTTTGAGGATGGCGGGAGTAGCTAAAGGGCCGATATCGGTTTCTGGCAACATCGGATCGCCTAGTTTTAATTGCTCGAATTTTTCGACAAATCCTTTGATGAATTCATCGGCGATTTCTTCTGCTAAAATAAACCGTTTAGCAGATATGCAAGTTTGGCCACTATTGAGCATTCGTGATGTGACAGCGGTTGATAAAGCTGCTGGTAAATCGGCGCTAGACATCACAATATATGGGTCACTTCCTCCCAATTCCAGCACTACTTTTTTCAAGCTTTTGCCCGCATTTGCTGCTAAACTTTCGCCTGCTGATTCGCTACCGGTGAGAGTTGCTGCTTTTATGCGATCGTCCGCAACTATCTTAGCTACTTTGTCGGCTCCCACTAATAACGTTTGAAACACGCCTTCAGGAAAGCCAGCTTCGGTGAAAATTTCCTCTATTTTCACAGCGCATTGCGGCACGTTGGAAGCGTGTTTGAGCAAGCCGACATTGCCCGCCATCAGCGTTGGTGCTGCAAACCGGAAAACTTGCCAAAATGGGAAATTCCAGGGCATGACGGCTAAAATAGCGCCCAATGGTTGGTAACGG
>JAYTZD010000623.1:0-4838 GCA_043742065.1 Oscillatoriales bacterium | reverse complement strand
CCGTGTCCCTACAGTATTATTTTTGGTAGGGACACGGCACTGCCGTCTCCTCTATATCATTCCGGTGCAGCCGGAATTGATATAACTGGTTCCCAGGCTCTGCCGGAGAACCAGTTAAATGACCCATTCCCGATGCCCGATGCCCTATTCCCTGATTAGAATCTTTCCCCAATCCCAAAGTGAATTTGATTATCACCAGTGTCATTGATACCGTAATCGATTCGGATTGGCCCTAAAGGAGATTGAATCCGCACGCCGAGGCCGTAACCATAACCACTACCGGGCTTTTTCCTAATACCGGCTGGATCGCCAGGGACATCTTTGCCCGTGCCGAAGTCAGTACCAGCGTCCACAAATAGTGCTCCGCCGATAAACGAAATAATCGGGAAACGGTACTCAACGCTGCCTTCTAGGAAACTGCGGCCTGCCCCCATGTCACCTTCGTTGTATCCCCGGACGGAGTTAGCGCCGCCCAAGGCAAAAGCTTCGTAGGGAGGCAAATCTCCGAAGATGGTGCCGGCTTTGAAACTAAATGCCAAGGTTTGAGGGCCGGGGGTAAAGTTGGTGTACTTGACTGGGAGATAAAAGCTGTAGCTGGCCCGCAGGCGGTTGAGTAGAATACTGCCGGAACCTACAGGAATCGACTGTTCGACCCCAAACCTGAGCAGGGAACCGCTGGTGGGGCGCAGGGGGTCGTTGCGTTTATCGCGCACAGCACCTGCTTGCAAAGTTGTCAAGTCATCGGAACCGGAATTGCTAAAACTCAAGCGATTGCCGAGTTCGTCCTCGGATTCTCGTCGGCCTTTGCGATCGGTAATTGCAATTCGTTGGTACTGCAAGCCTACAGAAGCCGTCCACTCAGCATTGGCAAAAGGATCCCGCGACAGAGGACGGGTAAAATTGATGCCACCACCGGTGCGATTGATGCGGGGTCGATCGTCATTTGGCAGTCTGACTTCCTGTTCACCACCGTCAAAAATCACGCTGATCGATCGCCTTCTAAACGCATTAATCGTATAAGAAGTCCGATAAGGATCGCCCTTAATCCACGGATCGGTAAAACTCACATCAAACAGATTTTGGCGTTCCCCGATTTGCACCTCAGCGCCCAACTTCTGGTTTCTACCACCCAAGTTTTGCTGCTGGTAACTCACCGTACCAAACAAGCCCGTAGCGGAGCTTAAACCCGCACCAGCCGCCAGAGAACCAGTATTTTTCTCAATCACATTCACGATGACCCTTGCCTTCCTAGGGTCAGTTGTTCCCGGTTCCAGAGCAAGTCGCACATCTTCAAAAATTCCCAAACCAAACACCCGTTTCAAATCCTTTTCCGCTTTGGTGCGGTTGAATATATCTCCGGGTTTTTGCTCTACTTCACGGGTGATCACAAAGCGTCTGGTATTGCCACCAATCGGCTTACCTGTGGCATCCGTTGCTTCTCCTTCCTTGTTCAGGAAGCGGACATCAATTGATTCAATCTGACCTTCTGCCACTTGCAGCGTGACTTTCCCGTCATCTGCGACTTGGGGGGCTTCAGTGATTTGGCCCAAAACAAAGCCGTTGTCTTGATACCAGGTATTAATTTTTTTCACTCCCTCCTCAAAGCGACGGAGGTTGAGAATTTTGCCATATTGATCGCGGAAGCTTTCGTCAATAACACTTTGGGGGAGCACTTTCTGGCCAGTGATTTGGACTCCCTGCAACACTGGATTTGCTTGGACAATAAAAGTCACCCGCACGCCCAAAGGAGTGTCTTCTGGTACCGCCCGCACATTTTTGAAAAAGCCAGTAGCAAAAATAGAATTAATGTCTTGTTGCAGTTGGCTACGGTTGGTTGTGCGTCCCGGTTGAGTGGTGATGACTCGGTAAATCTCGCTTTCGAGGTCTCCTGTCACCCCGCTGACGGTCACTTCTGCCACTAGCACCTGGGGTTGGGCTGGGCCGGTGGGGGCGGGAGTTTGTCTGGGCTGCGGTGCGCTAGGGGGCAACACAGGAATTGTGTTAGCTGGAGGTGTTACAGGGGCTGGTCTAGTTGGCGCCGGTCTAGTTGGAGGAATTTGGGCGTTTTGAGTCGTCGATTTGTCTTGTTTGCCCTGGTCTACTGCGATCGAGGCTGGCAAAACCGCTGCTTCTGAGGGGGGGACTTGGCGATCGTCCTGTTTCGCCTCTGGCAGGATATTTGGGCTGCTAGATGCGAGTCCGGGATTCGAGTCTAAACCCGGTTTGAGTTCAACTGTGGAAGTCGCAGTGGGAGTCGCAATGGGGGGCGAGGTTTCTCTGAGTTGGTTTGGGGGTTCGCGATCGTTTTCTCCTCTACTGGGAGGCGCAGCAGCTATTTTTTTGAGAGATTCTATTTTACTGGCGTTGGCTACAATCCGATTTTCAGGAGGATTTTCAGTTAATTCTCCGGGCAATTCGATCGCCTCAACGGGAGGAATGGCGGCCGAAACCTTCTCTGCTGATTCAGAGTAGGATGTTTGGCCGTTTGCGGAATTTGATAATCCGAATGTTGCTGAGACAGTTAAAACTGCCACCAATACAGCAGATAAGCGCATTTTGTTTACTTTTTTGGGCAATCCACACCACATTAGTCATTAATTACTAATCATTAATCATTAGTCATAGTTATTAGGTCGGTTGAATTTGCCATCTCCCACTAACTGATGACTGTTGACTGCTGATTGCTGAATAGAAGAAAGGTGACAAACTGTGCAATCTTAGCGCATTGCCAAGCCCTCTAGACTTTCTGAGCTAGAACCCGTTGGAGAACTTGCTGGTAAGCACTTTCCACTGATCCCAAGTCGCGGCGGAATCTGTCTTTGTCCATCACACGGGCGTCGGGATCGGTTTCTGCGTTGTCCCACAGTCGGCAAGTGTCGGGACTGATTTCGTCGGCGAGGATCAGGTTTTGATGTTGGTCTATACCGAATTCCAGTTTGAAGTCTACCAGGGTGATGCCACACTGGCTGAAAAATTCTTTGAGTATTTCGTTGATTTCTCTGGCGGCGCGATCGAGTTGGTCTACTTGTTCAGCGCTGGCTAGCTGCATTAGCAGCAGTCTATCGCGTGTTAACAGCGGGTCTCCCAAATCGTCATTTTTGTAATAAAACTCGACCAGCGGGCGATCGAGCACTGTACCGAGGACAATCCCAGTTTGTTTGCAAAGACTACCGGCGGCAATGTTTCTGACGACGACTTCCAAGGGCAAGATTCGGACGCGGCAAACTCGCATCTGGTTGGGGGCTGGTGTGTCGATGAAGTGTGTGGGAATGCCTTTGGCTTCTAGCATCCGAAACAGGTGGGCGGATATAGCATTGTTGATTTCGCCTTTGCCGGTGATGGTGCCCCGTTTCTGGGCGTTAAAGGCTGTGGCGTCGTCTTTGAAGTGAGTCAGCAAAATTTCGCTATCTTCGGTGGAGTAGAGGATTTTGGCTTTGCCTTCGTAGAGTTTGCGATCGGGTGACATGGCGATGAATAATTTAGATGAGTTTTAGATTTTACTCATATCTTGCACCATTCTGAGGAACAGGCATCTTGCCTGTTCCACAAGAAATGACTTTTTTTGTGGGATTGGCGGGAGAGCTTGTTTATAAAAGGGCGATCGGGCGAAGACTCAGAATGACATAATTGGGGCATAGGGCATAGGGCATAGGGCACTACCAATTCCCAATTCCCAATTCCCAATTCCCAATTCCCCATTCCCAATTCCCCATTCCCAATTCCCCATTCCCAATTCCCAATTCCCAATTCCCAATTCTCAATTCCCAATTCCCAATTCCCAATTCCCAATTCCCAATTCCCCATTCCCAATTCCCCATTCCCAATTCCCGACAGAATCACATAACTAGATTAATTTAGCGATGACTTATGATCCTGATATCACCACTATTTCAGAGGGCGAACCATTAGAAAATAATGGACAACTGCTCACGCCTCTGATGGTTTTTGCTGCGGAAGTTTTGTTAAACGAAAAAGAGGCAGAGCCTGGGAACGATGGAGATCGGAAATTGTGGGTGGATAATCAAGTTGCGAAAGTTGCTTGCTGTTGTCGAGAAAGCAAAGTTGGGAAAAAATTACCTACGGCTTTTTATATTCATGTTTCAGCTTTAGCAACACTCAACCCTGTCCTCACAATTTACGAAAAATGTGCCAGACAAAATGTCCCAAATATTGATGAAGCAACCTTAGTTAAGTTTCAGCTTCGTCAACCAAAAATCTCTTATCTTTTTTACCCGGATTTTGATACAGATGCTCATCCTGCTTTGCAAATGAGTATCCAAATTAATCTAGAAACAGGCGAAGTTAAATGTCTCGAGTATAGCAACAGCGAAAATCCGCCAGTTTTGCACCGCAAAGAAACTTTTGTGACTGCCGATTATCCCAACTACGAGAAGTTTGATCGACTGACTCGCAGTGAGGAAAAATGGGGACTACTTGACAATACTAGCGTGATTGGCACTCGCGAAGGTTGGCTCAAATATTTGAGATATTGCGGCGTAGAAATCCACGATCATAGTGTAGTTGAACTTGCGAAACAGGAAAATAGCCAGTTGTCAATGCCGAAGATCGATCGCCACAAAGCTGCTATGCTGCGAAACTCTCTTTCTAAACCTGTGCGTCTGGTTTTAGAGTCTGATTTATTTATTGATGGTGATACTTTCTTTGATTATGGTTGTGGCTACGGTGGGGATATTCAACATATTGGACAAGAAGGTTATGCTGCTGCGGGATGGGATCCATATTATCAACCAGATACTCCGCAAATTCATGCAGATATTGTGAATATTGGTTATGTAATTAATGTGATTGAATCTTTGGGGGAAAGGCGAGAAGCTTTG
>JAYTZD010000622.1:0-21457 GCA_043742065.1 Oscillatoriales bacterium | reverse complement strand
CGATCGCACAAATCAGTCTAAACAGCCAGCGCCTTGATACTTTCTTGGGTATCAAAAGGGATCTTTTGCCAACTGGTAGTAATGTTAATATTCATATTGGTTTGAGCAATGTCTAACAACGCATCATTAATTGAGCGCGTTCGATCTTCGCGCAACCAAACTAAAATTTCCGCTAAATGCCAGATAGAATGCGTACCTTCATAAACAGGAATCGGAAATTTTGAGTTGCTTTCGAGGGCGAGATTTGTCATGTGTTGTTGAGTGTAACCCAGAATTTTAGCTACATCTTTTAAGCCAACAAAATCTGGTGCTGCTTCAATTAGAGTGGCACCTGGAACAACTCTTTTGACATCATTAATCGCAGTAGAAATAGCTTCATAAGCCGATGATCCCTCGCGGATGAAATTTAGGGCGACATATTCTTTATTGCCAACTCCGATTAAGGCGTCATCACAGCCACTTGCATACAGTCTCTCAATAAAATCATCAGGATCGGCTGGGGAATTGTTCAGATTAAACTTCAAACTAAAATCATACTCATTCATTTTTTATTCCTCCTCCGAAAAGAAATTATTCACATCGTTATGCTTTGTGCAGTTATCCACTACTCGGCGAATTTGTTTTCCATGATTCCCTGAGTTTTTTGGGGTACTCCAAATACTGGATATACAAAAAATCCCGCTTCTACACTCTTTATTGTTGTAGGGACAATAGATTTTTCCCCAAGCATGAGAACCACCAACATCAACGCGCCATCCATTTTTTTCAGCGTATCTCAACGCATCCTCAACTTCTGGCTTTGGGTGAGTTTTTCTGACCATTACAATTTTTGCTTACATATCGTTCAACACGCTACTATAAACCTAACTATTCTGCACGCTTATAATTCATCACCAAATCCAACCGCGATAAAGAACTTGTCGCTGATTCCCGCACATAGGAATCCACGGTTTCATCATTGGCAAATGTGGTGAGAACTTCTACACAACGCCGATCGCCCACAGAGGCCAACGCACTCACAATCGCCACCTGTACCGCTACATTATCCGTTGTATTCAGCGATTCCACCAAAATCTCAAACGCAGACGAACCCATCTGCCCCAAGGCCATCACCGCTGCAATATGAACCACAGGATTAGCATCATCGATCGCCTTTTTCAATCCCTGCAAGCCCACTTCCGGGAAAGGCAACTCTGGATAATTAATCGCAATTTGCGCCAACACCTTCGCCGCACTCCCTCGCACAGTCACATTCTCACTGTTTAACATGGCGTCTACCACGGGTGGTATGGCATCCTCACCGATCGCACCCAAAGCCTTCACAGCCGCCCGACGATAAACGACATCTTCATCATCTAAAATGCCCACCAGTCGAGAAATTGTATTTTCATCGCGGGAATCGGCAATTTCAAACATTGCCCGATCGCGCATATGAGGATTCGGGTGTTTTAATTGTTCAAACAAAGCATCGGTTGTCATGGTTTTTGGGGTTTTACGTGTTCTGATTAAGCTGAATTAACAATCCTGGGCGCATAAATATCTAAGAAACCGGGTTTTTTACCAGTATTAAAAGCTGGGATGCAGTATTTTGGTAAAAAAACCCGGTTTCTGCCTCCATGAATAATTAAGATATTTCGGATGTTACAGAAGTATAAGCATCTATTTTAGCTTGAACCAACCAATCTTGGTCGGCCGCAGCGATCGCATAACCACTGACATCACCAAGTTTTTCGAGTGCCATTAATGCAGCATACTTCAAATCCCAGATTTTAGTTTCCAGACAAGCCTTCAATTCTGGAATCGCACATTGTTGTCCCAGTTCCCCTAGGGCGATCGCAGCAGCCGCACGGGATTTCTGAAACTGGGGTTGGGAGTTATTCAAAGCTTCCAATAACAAATCGTAGGCTGGATCATGTTTTAACCAACCAAACAATTTTACCACATGAAAATGCGCTCCATAGTCATTATTTGCTTCTTCTGCAAAGGTAGCAAACAGGGCGGCTGGCGCTTCCTCTGAGTAATTTTCAAGAATTGTTTTAGCTGCTAAATAGCAACGTCCAAAATCTGTTTCATATAATTGGCGAATCAAAAACGGTAAGTCGGGTAATTTTTCATAACTATGTACTAAATCTAAATCTCCTGGATAGTCTCTTAAGGTTTGTTCCAAATAAGGTTGAATGGTGGCAAAGTTTAGGGATTGATCAGCAATTCCTGCTGATGCTAACATCCTAATTCCTCTCAGCCGAAAGACTAAAGATACGGGACATCTGGCAATATTGGGGATGGCATCGTAGTAACGCGCATCAATCAAATCTTGGATGGATAATCTGCGCCCTAGGACATTTTTGTGTTGCAACATTGCGACAACTTTTCCCATTTGAGAAAAGTCTCTGGTTAAGCGACAAATTGCGGCGATCGCAGCACTAGCAGTCGGCGGGTCAATATCATCGACAAATCTGCGAATTCTGGCTAAGGCTGGCTGATAATCCAACTTAGTTAGGGTGTGGATAATTACCCGGTAGGTTTGTCCCGGTTTGTCCAGCAATTGAGCAACTTCTTCTAAAACGTCGGCATCTTGAGTGCCAATTTCACCGATCGCCCAAACCGCATTTTCCACCGTATAGCAATCATTATCGGCCAGACAGGTGCGAATCACCGGCAATGCTAGCACAGCTTGTAGTCTTCCCAAAGTTTCCACCGACTTGCGGCGCGCAATCCGGTTTTCCAGCACTGGATCGGTTTGCTGTACGGCTCGGATCAGTGCTGCGATCGATCGATCTGTTGAGAAATTGATCAAGTGGGAAGCGGCTATGTAGCGCGAATCCTCTTCGCTAATCTCAGCTTGGGGCGTATCTAAAATCGCGATCGCCTGATCTTCCGTTAAATTAAAAAAACTAAAAAATCGTTTATCCATAAAATTATAGTAGAAGGAAGAAGGAAGAAGGAAGAAGGAAGAAGGAAGAAGGAAGAAGGAAGAAGGTTCGGCAACAGATTTTGTAACGGATTTAACGGATATAAAACCAATGCCCGATAGAAATTAGCATATGCCTATTCAAACAAAATAACAAGCCTAGGAATTCTTTACCCTTACATTACCGATTTCGGTAAAGCAACGAGCCAAGATTTCCCAGACTTGTCGGGGTAGAAACTACCCACTCACGACATCACAAACCTGCCAATTAATTAGGACAGGGAGTTGATGGCGTAGTCAAGAAGAGCGTTGTACTCAGTCAAAGCTTGAGCAGACATATCGCGAGGAGTGCAACCACGGTTACGAGCAAAGCTCAATGCTTCAACGTAAGGAGCAGTAGGCAAGCTCAAAGCGCGATAAACTTCGCGTTGACCAGCAATACCCCATTCATCAAGAGGGCCTGTGCCGCCAACAACTAGGCAGTATTGGATCAAGCGCAGGTAGTGCTTGATGTCACGAGCACATTTTGCTTTGAAAGTATCGGTGGAGTTAGCTTGACCGGCTTCGTTCAAGTAAGGATACTTTTTGATGCAAGCATCATAAGCTTCTTTAGCAACTGAGTCGAGGTTGTTGCCCAACTTTTCAGCAGCTTCTAAACGAGCAGCAGAACGTTGGATAGAACCTTGAACTGATTCTAGATCAGAGGTGCTAGGAAAACGACCTGCTGCATCAGCAGAGGCGATAGCGGTGGTGAGAACTGATTTCATTTCCTTAAATCTCCTAAAGTGATTTTGACAGTGAGCGTAGTTTCAATTTTGCTGAGCGGATTGCGATTAGCAATTGACTAGCTCAGTGCAGAAATGATGCGGTCGAAGTAGCTGGAAGCTTCGGCAACGAGGCTGGCGCAACGATCTTCAACTACGATAGAACCCATTTTCCGCAACTTAGCACCAGCAAATTTTTCGCTGGGGTTGTCTTGGATGTGAGCAGCGGCTTGAGCCTTCATGATTTGAACGGCACGCACGGTGGATGTGGTTGGCACGCCCAAAGCTGCGTAGGTTTCTTTCAAACCATTCAAGCAACGGTCATCAAGAACGGAAGCATCACCAGCCAACAAGGCGTAGGTGACATAGCGCAAGATGATTTCTGCGTCGCGCAAGCAAGCAGCCATGCGACGGTTAGGGTAGCAATTACCACCGGCTTGAATCAAGCCTTGGTTTTCGCAGATCATACCGGCAACAGCGTCGGAAACCATACAGCTAGCGTTGCTGGCGATCGCGTTTACTGCATCCAAGCGTCGGTTGCCGCTGGCAACGAAAGCTCTGAGGGCAGCAATATCACCGACGGTGGAGGTGCTGGCATCGGCTGAAACTACAGCTCTTGAAAAAGCGTCAAGCATTGAGTTCTCCTTAACTTAGACGAAAATTTATTTCTTATCTCAGTTGGTCAACTTGGTGACGAACTTGATGGTTTTGAATATATCTTTGGGGTGTTGTCTGTGTCTCATTCCTTAGAAACAAAGTAACAATTTGTTACTTTTGTCGCTAAAGCTACATTTTTTCGTTGAACTCACAATCCTGAACTCACAACTTATGTTAAGTGTGTCAATCAGACCCTACGCTGGTGAAAGTGACCTGGAAGCGATCGCCCATTTAATCAATACTTGCCAATCAGTCGATCGCCTAGATGAAGGTACTTCCATTTCCCAATTACAACAAGAATTTAATGAACCTTCCCTAGACAAAGCCCGCGATATCCGCCTTTGGGAAGATGCGGAGGGAAAATTAATCGGTTTTGCTCAGTTGTGGATTCCTGAACCAGGGGAAGTAATCGATGGTTCACTGTGGTTTCGCGTTCACCCTGACGCGCGCGGAGGCGATGTGGAAGCAGCCGCGATCGCCTGGGGTGAAGTACGGATGCGTGAGGTGTCTGCGATACCGGGTGCGCCTGTGAAGCTCAGATCCTCAGCGCGAGCCGAGGATCACGATCGCATTTCTCTGCTGACAAGTTCTGGTTTCAAGCCCGATCGCTATTTTTGTCGGTTGGCGCGATCGATCTGGGAACCGATCCCAGAACCAAAATTACCACAAGGTTTTACCCTCATTCAGTTCCCCGGCGAACAGGATTCCGAAGCATGGGTAGAAATGTACAACCAGTCGTTTATCGATCACTGGAATCATCACGATTTAACGGTGGAGAAATTTAAGTACGATTTAGCCAAACCCGATTACAGAAATGATTTAGATTTGATTGCTGTTGCTGATGACGGCAAATTTGTTTCCCTTTGTTACTGCGAAATTAGTGTCGATGAGTGCGATCGGACCGGCCGCAATGAAGGCTGGGTTGCCTGTCTCGGTACCCGGCGCGGGTTCCGCAAAATTGGATTAGGACGAGCAATGTTGCTAGCTGGTTTGCACCGCCTAAAAGCTGCTGGTGTCGAGACAGCAATTCTCGGCGTCGATGCTGACAATCAGTCCGGTGCCATGAAGCTTTATGAATCTGTAGGCTTCCACAATATTCGCAATAGCATTGCTTATGTTA
The DNA here is from genome assembly GCA_043742065.1 of Oscillatoriales bacterium. Classification (GTDB taxonomy): domain Bacteria; phylum Cyanobacteriota; class Cyanobacteriia; order Cyanobacteriales; family Microcoleaceae; genus Microcoleus. The sequence continues at coordinate 16,005 of JAYTZD010000622.1, read as the reverse complement.
AGGATGTTTGATCGATGTCAATATTTAGGAGGCAGAGCCTCCGGGTATGCGTTCGCAGGCAGAGCCTAGGAACGAGGGAATTTGTAGGATCGTGCGCCGTGCCTACCCCGCAGTTGCGCTTTCCGACGGGGTTTCAGCCAAAAGCCAAAAAACTTTCCCCACCCTCTTGACACTTCTGTAGTACGTGTGTAGTATTAAAATATGGAAAGCGCAGAAAAAGCAAAAACCTGTATTTCCCGTACAATTCTGAACCTTGAAAACTGAATATAGCTCAAAATTTCAAGGAACATCAATTTGAAAGTCTTGTAACAGAGGCTAGATAGTCATGTTGTTACTTTACACCAAACTGTTCGGTTATAAACTGACTCCCTCAAAGCCAGAAATTATGCCGAATAAGTCTAATTGTAACGAATTTCATGCGGATTCAGAACATAAAAGTTTTACCAAAGTCGAATCAACAAAATTGGCTGAGGAAATCCGCAATATCAAACAAGCTTATCACTTAGAACGGCGTTTGTTCATGTAAAAGACAGCCGTATTTGGGGAAATACGACTGGCAATTTTTAGAGCATAAATGCAAGACTAAAGAGCAGACAGGCTACAAATCCCAAATCCAAAATCTAAAATCGCTCTAGGAGGTATCAGTAATGGTTCACATTCGTTTTGAAGGACGTTCCTATGATGTGGCAGAAAACCAACTCGGTATCTCCACAGGCATGAGCGAACAAGCCATTAAGGAACGTCTGGCCAAGCATTTTGATGTTAAGGGCGATCGCTTTGAGTCCTACGTGCTCGATCGGCGTCCCAGCGGCGATTTAATTGTCCGCCCAGAAGCCGTTTACGGCTAGAGATTGAATTTTATTCCGCGCCCCAATTCGAGAAGCCTACATACTTCCAAAATGTCCAAAGCTTTTCATACTTGCGTGGGGTATCTTTCATGTAGTAAAAAAACACTTCGCGCCCTAACTGAGGAAGCTTACATACTCGCTCTTGGTAGAGCATTTCTTTTATAAAGAAAAGGTTGCAGGTTCAACTCCTGCGTATGAACAACGGCTTTCTTGACTTGCGCGAGGTGACTTTTATTGCCATCAATATTGACATAATTTACCAAAAAAAAGGAATCGCAGCGTCTATTTTCCATCATTTCGGAGTGAGTCTTGATCGACTTTTTCACTTCGCACCCTAACCGATCGAGCTTACACACACTTTCGTAAATATAACGGCCCTAAGGTAGCGATATTCGAGCGATCGATTTAGCGAAGCATTCCAAGTCTCTCGTTCTAGATGAGGTTTGCGTGTTCACTGCTAGGTAAAACTGGTAAGAACGGCTGTGTTTTCAGCTCGATCAACTTGTGCGAAGTGCCTTAAATTTTGTGAATATCATTTAATTTACGATTTTTGATTAGTATGAGCGAACATCGTTTAGCAGAAAATGTGATTGAGCGCCCTCGTGGAGGGCATAGAATCAGCTCAAGAAGGGTAAAAGGGCAAAAAATAGCTCTGGTAAAACTAACTGAAGAAGCTAGTACAGATGGACTCCTTAGTCCCTATTTAATTAAGCCTAGAAAAAAGACAAAATGGTTTTCCGATTGTCTGGGGCCGCTGTACCAATGGCTGCAATCTCATGTAGGTGAGTATTGGGATGATGTTTACAGCGAACTGTGTCAACTTCTGGATATCACTACTTTATCTGGTCAACATATTGTCTCTCATCTATGGGCTTATGTGGAACGTAATGTGGTGTTGATTGATGGGGTTCCTTATCATAAAAACCGCAGACATAGCAGCCTTCCACTTGGTTATTGGTACAAGCGACTTTATGTCCATCCTGAGACGGGGATTCTTTGTTTAGCTAAGAGAATTCCGAAAGTCCATGAAAAAAAGCCAGATGATTTTGTACTCATAGATCCTTATCATCATTATCGGAAAATTGATGATTTATGGTATTTGATCAAGTTGGCAGATATTGAACCTTTGGGCATCAACACAAATAAGTCTTTTGCCAAGGTCGAGAAGTACGTTGCAAGCAAACGTCAGTGCAATAAAAAGCAAATTAAACTCATCATGGAACGGCTTAAAAATAAGGACTAAGAGAATAGGTACAAAATATTAGGTAAGAACAATGAATATGAATTTATTAGAACGCGATTTACGTTTAGAAATGCTCAATAGTCTGCTCACAACTCCTCACCGTCAATTAGAAAAAGTAGCAGAAATTCACAAGTTAATTGTCGAATTAGATCCGATTTTTTACGGTCATTTAGCCGTATGGTATCAGCATCAAGGTGACGTGCGTGACCACAAGGAAGTTTTTGTGGGAAACTTGCTAACTTCGGCACTGACCGAACACCGAGATGCTGGTTTTATGATGTTACAACAGTTTCCTCCCTACGAGGTTTCGCGGATTGTGGACTTTATGAAACAGCACCAAAATAAGGTGCCTCGAAGTGCGCGCACTGCTGTCACTCGCTACTTGAAATCGCGGGAAAAGAATGCACAGTTTTTCGATCGCGCCGCCCTACGCAACCGCAAGGCGATGAAGCACTTATACGCGACTTTGCACGTCAAACCAAGCGATCGCGCGTCGGCGATCCTGTTCCAAGACAATCCGCCGGAAGACTCTCTGGCATTCGTTTTGAAGCAGTTGGCTAAAGCGGCAACAGCGGCGGAACAAGCAAACTTGATTGTTGAGTACAAGATTCCGTACACGATCGCCATTGGTGCGATCAAACAGCTAACACCAATGGTTTTAGCAGCCTTGATCAACTCAATGTCACCGCAGGAAGTGATCAACAATTTGAAATCGATTCAGTCTCGTGGCGCGATGGATCACCCGGAAGTCAAGCTTTTGATTGATTCTAAGCTGGATGAAGCGGCAAAGTGCGATCGGGTTTCAGCTTACAAAGCGAGTGTTGCGGGCGCGGGCGCGAACTTCGACGCAGCCACAACGGCGAAGTTGGAAGCGGTGACAAACGAACAGGTGAAGAAGCGCGGTAAAATTGCCAAAGCCACCGGTTTGTTGATTGACAAGTCGGGAAGTATGGAAAGTGCGATCGAAGTTGGCAAGCGTCTCGCTGCTTTAATTTCGGGCATTTCCGAGGCTGGACTGTTCGTCTACGCCTTTGACACGATGCCCTATCCAGTCCAAGCAAACGGCAGCGAATTGACCGATTGGGAACGCGCATTCAAGCACATCAAAGCTGGTGGCGGCACCAGTTGCGGTTGCGCGGTGGAAGCAATGCGGCTTAAAAAGCAAGTAGTTGAGCAATTCATCATGGTGACAGATGAAGGCGAAAACTCTGCACCTTATTTCGCGGATGCTTATCAGAATTACTGCCGCAGTTTGGGGGTAATTCCTGATGTGGTAATCGTGCGAGTTGGTGCTTGGTGCGATTATGTTGAGAAGCAATTAAAGGATAAACAAGTATCGGTGGAAACCTTTACATTTGCTGGAGATTACTACTCCTTGCCGAATCTAGTGCCGATGTTAAGCCGTCCTTCGCGACTGGAATTGTTGATGGAAATTCTGGATACTTCGTTGCCTGTGAGGGATGATAAGTGATATAATTGGGCATGGCTCGTCAGTTAAGCTGGCGGGCTATGCTCGCAAATTTAGTGGGAGTTAGAATTGTATGTCAACTGAGATTACATACGTTGAAGCTCAAGCAAATTTAGAATATCTCTGCGATCGCACTGTTGAAACAGGGGAAGTAATAGTGATTACTAGACCTAACGGCAAAAATGCGGTTTTGATTTCTGAGGCAGAATTAGAAAGTTTGCTAGAAACGCTTTATTTGCTGCGATCATCAGACAATGCAACTCGTTTTTTGACAGCATTAAAGAGAGCTAAATCAAGAGTGATTCAACCTCAGACACTCGATGAAATTTGCAAAAAGTTTGGGCTTGATGAAGAAGATGATACTGAAAATCAGGTAGCTATCGCTAGTGACTGTTTGCAAAGCGAGCGACAACTGCTAGACAGCATCAATGATGCTTATGCAGATGGACTAGATCCGTCAGAGCAAGCTATGCTAGAAGGAATGCGTCAGCATCAGCGACAATTCACAGAAACAGAATGGTAATTTGTCAGGGAGATATCTACTGGATAGATTTGGGACAGCCCATAGGTTCTGAACCTGGTTATATTCGTCCTTATGTCGTGATTCAAAACGATGTCCTGAACAGTTCTCAAATCAGAACTGTTATTGTTTGTGCATTGACTACTAATCTCAGACGAGCTAGAGCGATAGGTAATGTATTGCTTGAAGTAGGAGAAGCCGATCTAGCAGAACAAAGCGTAGTGAATGTGTCTCAAGTTTTTACAGTAGATAAGGCTTTGTTGACAGATAAAATTGGCAACCTGTCTCAGAAACGAGTCCTAGAGATTCTCGCAGGGTTAACACTTGTCACTAAACCAAGCGAAATAAATTCAAGTGAGCAAGAGGACAATTGAAGTTTTAATTTTGCCGATTTTTCCGTATTTTAAATTATTCTCTCGTTCTCTCGATCATTTCTAGTAGCTCAGGATTTGCTATAGATGATACTAACTGTGAATCAGCAGTAGCTAAAACTGCACACAACTTGGACGAAGTGAGTTCAGGATATTTCTCTAAAACCTGTTGTTCTGTCCATCCCGCAGCAAAGAGCCCTAGCAGAAATTCTACAGACAACCGAGTTTCTGGAACAGCAGGTTTGGCTGGTACTTTTTTGGGACCGAAATTAATTTGCTGTCGCCATTTCATTTTTTTGTTTAAACGATTGGGGAATATGCAGCCAATTATACTGCTTTTGATCGCGGAATAGACCAGGTGATATCTAACGAAGCTGATAAATTAACACGGCTTAGGCGATTTCGCTGTTTGGTAATTAAATCTTTATGCCGATCGCAATAACTCAATTTCTTATAGAATAGCATAATGAGCAGCGAGCTCGATCGCCATTTTTGCTTTTGTGCGTTTAGTCAGTAAAAATACGATCGCCCTGGATCTTAACACACAGTACAACTACCTAAGCTTGAACTATGGGAAAAAAATCTAAGGTCAAAAAATCCTGCTTGCTCTCCCAACGACTGCAAGAAGCTCTCGATAGAGGCAGTAAAGTTTGGATGAAAACAAATAGTAGCAGTTTCGGCGGCATCCCGATTAATTTGTCCGGGGAGTTTGCCGAAATTCTAGTGATAGTTCCCCCTAGCGAACACGGAGAAAATAACGATTCTTACGGACAAGTCAGTTGGCTGATTAGACTTTCAGATATTATTGCAGTCGCTTATCCAACTGAATATTGGTCAAAAGATAGATTGGAAAGTTTGCTAAGACCGGATGTTGTTACTTCTGAAATAGGAGATTATCCTGGGTAAGGTGCTGATGGTACACTGACATTTAAAGATGCAGTCACAAGTCATAACAAATAAAAAAGAGTGAATTTTTATTAAAATAAAAATTCACTCTTTTTTAAACACTTTAATTATTTATTACAGGCTGAGAGCTGTACTTTACAACTGCCCCCTGGTAATTCGCTGCAAGCCGCCAGAGCTTGAGCTTCTGCTGCTTCTTTATCATCACCCCAACCCGCACCAGCTCCTCCTTTACCAACAACGATAGCTCCACAATTATTGGTGTTTGATGTCAGTGGTTCGCAGTCGTTTGCCCCTCCGCTTTGTTGATTGCAGGCGGCTACTGCTGCGTCTAGTGCTGCTTTTTCTGTAGCATGATCCCAACTGATACCTGTAGCATCAGAAGTAGCAGAATAAGCAGTAGCTCCATGACTATTCTGAGCTTGAGCTGTCTGGGCACATACCAGGATTGGCAGTGTCAACACTGTCACTATAACATACTTAGAAAAGAGCTTTTGGAACATATTTACTCGCTACCTTTACAGAGTTAAATTTGGGTACTTAACCAATATTAAATTAGCATCTCGCTCGATGTCAATATTTTTCATAGGTTTGTTGGCATGGATCGCTATAATTAAAATAGTCATCTCTTTGTAAAATTAGATGTACAAACCTAAGTAATTTTACAGTAAAGCCCTAGTACCTCAAACCAATTTAGTTACGGACTCCTAGATATATTAGTAGGGTCGCTTTTTTCAATTTTTCAATTTTTCAATTCTTCAATCCCAAATCCCAAATCTAAAATCTAAAATCTAAAATCCTATGGCTGATATTCGCAAAATTCTCAACCAACTCGCCGCCCAAGAAGGAATGCTACTCGATACCCAATTCCTAGCACCTTGCGTGCGGGGGGGAAAGGTGCGGACACGGATAGGTGGCATGATTTACACGTTTAAACCGCAGCCTCGCAACTTTGAAGGATGGGCTATTTTTCAGCCCGTAAATGAGAAAATTGCGGCAGTAGTTGATGAACCGAATTTGCCACAATTGGCAGAGTATTTGCAACTGCTTGTACCAATTCGTTTGCAATTAGCTCATGTGCTGCAAGGGCAAACTTGGCTAGCTTATCCTATTAATGAATCTGATGCCAAACAGCGCACTGGCTTGGCTAAACCCGTACCAGTCCATTTAGTAAGTGAAGGTTCACAATTTGAGCCGATAGTTGCTAGGTGGGATGGTCATTCTTGGTGGTTTGAGGAAATTGATCGACGGGCAGATCCTCTGGCTTCTGAAGAATTGAGATCAGCTTTAAAACAGTTGACTTTTGCTCAAGAAGTTCGCTTTAAAGGAATGACACCGGAAATGCGAACTATTTACGAATTGGTGACACAAAATCTCAAAGATTTCGATTCTAAAGTGCAGGATGAAAGGCGCTTAGAGCGGGCGTTGAACATGGGTGGTGGTGAGTTGCAGAATTTTCGTGATCGCGATGACTATTGGCTAGTTGAATGGACTAGCCGGACGGGTGAAAGACATTCTTCTGCCATTGCTAAAAATGACATGACAGTTATGAGTGCTGGCATTTGCCTAAGTGGAGAAGATATGAAGTTCGATTTGCAGTCGTTAGTTGGAGTAGTTGAAAATAGATAAACTGTTGACTGTTGACTGTTGACTGTTGATAGTAGTAACAATTCCCTATGCCGAATTCCCAATTCCCTATGCCCTATATCCAATTCCTATGAGTATATTCTTTCACGAACAACTTTATCGATCGCCCTCGGTGATGTCATCGATCAAAAACTTCCCTGTCACCGTATGCGGTGCAGGCGCTTTGGGTGCTAATATTACAGAAAGTTTGGCGCGATCGGGCTTTTGTCAGTTAACAGTCATTGATCGCGATCGCATCGAAGAACGCAACCTATCCACCCAACCCTATTATCGATCGGATGTCGGCGCATTCAAAGCCAAAATTCTCGCCAACAACCTCTACCGCGCTTTGGGAGTCAAAATAGAGGCGCACTCAACAGAATTGACATCCGCAAATAGCGATCGACTACTTGCCAACAGCGCCGCTATCATCGATACTTTTGATAACAGCATAGGACGACAAGCAGTCAAGGATTACAGTACCAGCGCTGGCATTCCCTGCGTACACGTTGGATTAGCTGCCGATTACTCCGAAATAATTTGGAACCAACACTATCGCGTTCCTTCTGCCGCGAATGATGACGTTTGCGATTACCCCTTGGCGAGAAACTTGGTAATGCTGACAGTTGCTGTTGCTTGCGAAGTAATTGTTGCCTTTGTCGCTACCAAGGAGCAACAAAATTTAACTTGCACGATCAAAGATTTTGCAGTAAGACCACTTATATTGTAAGATGTCTGGTGGCTGTTGCCAAAAACGCGATCGCTTGAGATGAGATAGCTCTATTCCAGAAATCCGGTTTCTAACTCTCAAAGGCGATCGGCAAACACGCAAAATACGATTGATAAAATTAACAGGGAAACTATGGTTGGACAACAGACTTTTTCTATTTTACTAGCAGTTCTAACCCTATTACTTTTGACTGGAATAGGTGGAGCAAACTATGCACCGGGTGGCGATGAATTTTGTGACACAAACGATTGCCACGAACCCCAAAGGAAATCCCATAAACCACACAAAAGGATTTTAAAACACGGATCGAGAGGGGAAGATGTCAAGAAGCTGCAAAAAATATTAAATGCGCGAGGTTTGTGTCCACAGCCGATCGTAATTGATGGCATATTCGGCCCAACGACTCTCACAGCCGTTAGAAAATTTCAGCGACAATCTCAGCTTCCTGTAGATGGAATTGTAGGTGGCAAAACTTGGGACAAACTGTTTGCTGGTTTGTAACTTGCAGCACCGTGTAATGAAATTTTTTAAGTCAGTGTTGTCAATCATTAATTCCTTGGATTTGTAGTTGTGCAAATAATAGATTTTGTGCAACTGCAAATACCGAAACTACAGTCATCAGATTCTTGGGCGCGAGACAACTCCCGAAGAAGCCGAGTTTCTCAAACAACCAGGTTCGGGATTTTAGAGTGTGGTTTATTTCTTAATTCTCGCAGACCGACTTCATTTGCGTAGGGGCAATCCCCTCGTGTTTGCGCCGGTGTTAACTATTTTTTCGATGCTTTAACAAACATTTGCCCTCCCAGAAACTGCCACAGAAAAGGCAGTCTCAAGTAAACCTTTAACAGTAAGGGCGAGGCAGGTCTACCTTTTGTAGAAAATGGCAAAAATCTCGGTATCATTAGATCTATTTCAAAACCAACAGTTTCTAAAAGCTCTTGCAGCGACAAATGTGTAATCGGTAATTGATGGTCAATAAAATCGTAGTATTCCCTATAAGAATATTTGAAATTTGGCTGAATAACCAATAGGGAACCGCTGGGTTTTAAGGCATTAAAGCAAAATAAAATTATTTGTGTAAGTTCTTCTTTATTGCTCAAATGTTCAAAAAAATTAGAGATAAAAATGCGGTCAAACTGTTCGGTAAATAAAAGGCGATCGCCTAAATTCAAAACATCAATATTCAGCACTTCAACATCAGGATTAGCAAATAACTTAGAATCAGGATTGAGATCAATCAAACATTTTTTCTCTGCCCGAATTTGATTTATAAACTCGCAGTATCCCCCACCAATATCTAAAACAGATGATTGGGAAGGAACATATTGTTGTAGAAAATCGTCAATCAAAACTTTCCAAAGCACTACCTTTGCCTGCATCTGCCTAGAATCAAATCGATTGGCGTATAATTTTTTGAGATATGCGTCAGCTTTCATAGTAAAATAGCATTCAGTAAATATGAGTCTATCACTTTCACAGCCAACTATGAACGTTATATCTACCGAAATACCGGAAGTTCTGATAATTGAGCCGAAAATTTTCGGAGACGATCGCGGTTTCTTTTTTGAGAGTTTTAATCAAAAAGCTTTCACGGAAAAAACAGGCGTGACGGCAGAATTTGTTCAAGACAATCATTCCAAATCGTCTAAAAATGTGCTGCGTGGATTGCACTACCAATTGCAGCAGCCTCAAGGCAAATTGCTGCGGGTAGTTAGTGGCGAAATATTTGATGTAGCTGTAGATATTAGAAAAAGTTCATCGACTTTTGGAAAGTGGGTGGGCTGTATGTTGAGTGCAGAAAATAAACGACAATTCTGGGTGCCACCAGGATTTGCTCACGGCTTTTTAGTAGTTTCAGAAACTGCTGAAGTTTTGTATAAAACTACAGAATACTATGCACCGAGCCACGAGCGGTGTATCCTGTGGAATGACACTGATTTGGCGATCGATTGGCCGCTGGATGGTGATCAGCCAATTCTATCAGCTAAAGACAATGCCGGACAAACATTGAAAAGAGCTCAAGTATTTTAGATAATGAAAATTTTACTCACAGGTAGCGGCGGACAACTGGCTCAAGAATTGCAGCAGATTTTATTATCTTCGGGAGAGGTAATTGCAGTCGATCGCACTCGTCTGGACTTGTCACAACCCGAAAGTATTCGTCAAGCAATGGCTGAAATCCAACCAGATTTAGTCGTGAATTCCGGCGCTTACACTGCTGTAGACAAGGCAGAAAGCGAACCCGAATTAGCATACGCAGTCAATGGTATAGCCCCTGGAATTCTAGCAGAAGAATGCGAAAAACTGGGTTCTACATTGATTCATATTTCCACAGATTATGTATTTGATGGCAGTCAAGGTTCTCCTTATCAAGAAACTGACTCTACGAATCCATTGGGAATTTACGGCAAGTCGAAATTAGCTGGTGAGGAAGCAATTAGACAAGCTGGAAATCGGCATATGATTATTAGAACAGCCTGGGTTTATGGCAACTATGGCAAGGGCAACTTTGTCAAAACTATGCTGAGGTTGGGAAAAGATAGGGAAGAAATTCGGGTAGTCGCAGATCAAATCGGAAGTCCTACATGGACTGGGGATTTAGCTGCGGCAATCTCGCAAATTATTCCTCAGATTAAACCAGAAATTTTCGGGACTTACCATTATACAAATAGCGGAGTTTGTAGTTGGTATGATTTTGCGATCGCCATTTTTGAAGAAGCCGAAAAACTTGGCTTTCCCCTAAAGGTTCAGCGTGTAATTCCGATTACCACCTCGGAATATCCAACACCTGCAAAACGTCCAGCTTTTTCCGTTCTTTGTACTGTGAAAATATCAGGAATTCTAGGCACGCATCCTCCCTATTGGCGGCAAGGGCTCCGGCAAATGCTAGCAATAGAAGTGAAATCAATTTCGGGGTGAGTTTTGTAGGGGTAGTGCCCCCGTGCCTACCCTACCCACGATCCCACAAGAGGGCAATGGTTCGGCTCAGGGCGACGCTTCGCTCACCAACCGCCACCGGGGGATTGCCCCTACAGAGAATGAAATAGCCCCGCTGTAAGTCCACACCATTTGTGTTTCTCAATTAGATGAAAATCAATCCACAATATATTTTAATTTCTGCGTCAGTCTTGGGAATTATGCTCCCAGCTTCATATATTTTGTACCTGATATCGCAAGCTGGAGACTTGTCTAATTTTGACTATTGGTGGATGACTTGGAATTTCTATTCAGTCGATGGTTTTTCTACTAATCCTTTTAATTGGATATTTCGGGCGAACGAGCATTTTGTGTTGATTCCGGCAATTATCTATGCCTTGAATATAGTTATTACCCAAGGTTCAAACATTGGTTTGTGTTTAGCTGGCTGGTTTTTTGCTTTGATTCAGTGCCATGTATTAATTGCTTTGCTACCGTTAAAATTAAGGCATTTTCCGCTGCAATTTATCTTAGTTGTAGTGGGTATTTCTATTTTTAATTTCACTCCGGCGGCGGCTCATAATTGGATGCGCGGATTTAGCGGTGTGCACTGGATAATTGCTAACTTATTTGTAATTTGTTCGATATTTTGTTTACAATCTTATGCAAAAAATTTGTCCGTAGGGGCGGTGCCCCCGTGCCCGCCCTCCTTCTCCTCCCCGTGCCCGCCCTCGCCCTCACCCTTACAAAATAAGTGGGTAATTGGCAGTATCATTTTTGGGATTTTGGGTTGTATTAGTTACAGCACTCCTTTAGCTTTGTGGCCGATATTATGTGCTGCTGCTATTGTGCTGCGCTTTCCACGGCAAGTTACTTACTTGTATTTTGCTGCTTCAATTGCGGTGATTGGGACTTACTTTTTAACTTATAAAACTCCAACTCATCACCCTTCTTTGACGAAAATAAACCCGCTCAAAACTCTCGAATATATTCCTACTTATTTAGGTGGAATCTTTAGCGAAAATGTGATTATTGCCTCAATTATTGGTATAATTGGTTTGATAGCAGTAACAGGTTTTGTGGGTTATTGGTTGTTTGGCAAAAAGAGCGATCGCACCGAGTGGCTACCGTGGCTATCCATCCAGATTTACACGCTACAAACGGCGTTAATGGCCGCAGTTAGTCGATCGGGCTTTGGAGTCGAACAAGCCACAGCTTCGCGCTACGCCACACTCCCAGCACTGTTTTGGATGAGTACATTTGTGCTGACAGTATTGTGCGTGCGGCAGTTACAACCAACTCCCAGAATGCAAACACGTTGGCTGACACCACTCTTAGGAATCGCCACAGTTGCAGTCATTTTAATGTACGGTGTGGGAGGAGAAACCGCAAGTGCGATCGCGCGCAGAGCAACCTATCAACCATTAGTAGCATTATCATTGCAATTAGGCATCACCGACGTAACCTTAATTAAAGAAAAAATCGGCAATAGACCAGCCGCTTTCATCGGATTAATCGATGCCTTGAAAACCCACAATTTAGTACCATTTAACCGAGATGTCAAAAAGCATAACTTCTGTGCAGCATTAGATACTAAAATAGATTCAAATTTACTGTCAGTCCCCAAAGATGGAGTACCAGGATACTTTGATATAGTCACAAAACTCGCACCCAGCGCAGCCAGAGTAATTGGTTGGGTAGGAGACCCCGAAAACAATGTAAAATGTATTGCCATTCTCAACCAAGAAAATGTGATTCGAGGTTTCGCCATGTCAGGATTTCCGCGTCCAGATTTAGTAAACTTATTTGGGCCAGCCTACAAATCCGCAGCTTGGAGAGGATACATTCAAACATCACCAACCGACAAATTATTAACAGCATACGCCTCATTTAAAAACCGCGAAGGCTGGATAGCTTTGCGAAATTCTCAAACTATCAATAACAACTAAAAAAACTTAGATAAAAAATCCTCTGCGCCCTCTGCGGTTCAAAAAAAATCATGCAAAAAGACCTCAGTTTCGTCATCCCAGTTCACAACGAAGAAGCTACCCTAAAAATACTATTTGAAAAAATTCAAATAGTCATGTCCCAAACAGGAATTGACAGTTACGAAGTAATTTTCATCGACGATGGTAGCCGCGATTATTCTTGGCGAGAAATCGTAGATTTAACCAGGAATAATCCCAAACTAATTAAAGCGATTAAACTCCGTCGAAACTTCGGCAAATCGGCCGCCCTTGCTGCCGGATTTCGCAATTCAGCAGGGAGAATCATCTTTACCCTCGATGCCGACCTCCAGGATGATCCGGCCGAAATCCCCAGATTTTTAGACCACTTAGAATTAGGATTTGATTTAGTTTCCGGTTGGCGAAGAAAGCGGAATGATCCAATTTCTAAAACTTTACCTTCTAAGTTATTTAATGCTGTGGCGTGTTTGATGACTGGGGTACAAATGCACGACATGAATTGCGGTTTTAAAGCTTATCGCAAGGAAGTTTTAGCATCGATTAAGTTGTATGGAGAATTGCACCGTTATATTCCAGCTTTGGCGAATAATTTGGGCTTTAAGATTGGGGAAGTGGTTGTCGAACACCATCCGAGGAAGCATGGTAAATCGAATTATGGTTGGGAACGTTATGCGCGGGGTTTTATTGATTTGTTGACGGTTTTGGCGACGACGCATTATTTGCAGAAACCTGGTCATTTGTTTGGAGGTTTGGGCTTATCCTTTGGTTTTGTTGGCTTTGTTTCCCTTGGTTATTTGATTGTGATTTGGTTTTTGAATTTGCTTGGGATGAATTTTGGTCCGATCGGGAATCGACCTTTGCTATTTTTTGGGATTTTGTGTACAATCCTGTCGGTACAGTTGATTTCTTTGGGGATTTTGGCGGAGTTGATGGCGCGGAATGTGGATGCTGATTATGTGGATAAGCAGATTTGTGAAATTATTGATGATTCTGATATCGATGTTTAACCGCAGATAAAGGCAGATTAACGCAGATTAACGCAGATATTTGGTGTTATTTGATTTTATACAGTATCCATTTGCCTTGTTTGTCGGCGATTTCCCCTTGAATGTTTGGATGCCAGTCAGTACGAGTTAGGATATAATCGGCATGATATTTTCTGGCTACTTGGACTAAATCGGCACTATTACGGCGGCTGAATAAGTCATTGCCGCCCCAAATCATTTGCGGATTCAAGGGGACTCCTAAAACGGTTTCCATGCGATTTTGCCATTCTTTGATGCCTTTTTCTGTCAATGGAAAGTTTTTGAAGTTGACTACAATTGCCCTTTGTGAAAAGTATTGAAAACTGGTGACAGATGGGGGAATTAATACCAGTGCATCTTGATTGCTGCTTTGTGAGAAACGTAAAGCTAATTGGTTTAAGTCGTCTGTGGGAACGGCATTGATATTCACTCTGGCTTGAAATATCTCTAACATTGGTTTGGGGAGAATTCCGGCGATTCCTAAAACTAAGATGCTGCTAGTTAGCAAAGCTAATAAATTTGTGAAAATCTGTTTTATTGCTGTAGAAGTTGTTAGATTTTCTAAGATAAAAGGAAAGGCAATAATTGAGAAAAGAACTGGCATACTAATTAGGCGTTCCATTATTTCTCCTGAATTAGTCAGGGGATATATCAAGCTGAAAGTTAATGTTCCTGCTGTGAAAATCCACGGCAAAATAGTGTAACGTTTGGGGATTGTATATTTTTGGGTTTGGCAAATTGATAAAAATATAAATAATGCTAAAAATAAAATACCTCGGTTGGGTAAAGTCAAGATAATTAGCAGCAGCAAACTCAAAGCTAACTGTTTTGCTTGGTAAAGTCTATTGACTAGCAAACTGACAGCGATAAAGATAATTATTTGGGCAAAAGGTACGGTTCTAGCTAACTGGAGTTTGGCAATCAAAGCCACTGGGTAAACTTCTACAAATAGGTAATTTAGCAGCAGGGCGAAAATTGATGTGCCAATAATTATTGCAAAGTTAATTTTGTCTTCTTTTCGCAGTTCATTTGTATTGTTGATGCAAAGTAAACCACCAATCATCAAAGATATAAAGTTCAACCAATTGTTGCCGACATTCCAATTGGATGGTAGGATATGATGAGGATTGCGGATGTTTGCGTGAATGTACACGAAATCGGCATTATTCATAGTATGAGTGCCAGTAGTACCTGTTAGCAACATCGGTAAATATACGATACTTGCTAATGTTGCTAAAAGTGCGATCGCCAAAATTACGTTTTTGAACCTTCGCTGTCTTATGGATTCCATAATTAACACCGGCATCATCATTAAACCCGGCAATAAACCAACTAAAAATTGCAACAAACAAGCTAGTCCAAACCAGAAATATCCTGTTAGCCATTTCTGACGCAAACTAAAGTAAATCCCCCAGATTGCGAAACCCATTGCAAAGCTACTAGGTACTGATTTGGTGGAAAATATCAGCGTGTTACCAACATCTGTAAATGATGATGCTAAACATAGGAAAGTCATGGCTGCGGCGGGTAGTTTCGCATTAGTATATATGTTGATAATGGCATGACAAGCTAGGACAACTGAAGCAAAGGCTAGGAATTGATAAATGAAATGCACTAAAGGAATACTTAATCCTAGACTTGCTAACAAATAAATGATATGATAATAGTAATATCTCGGATTGAATTTAACCATTTCCTGAACATGATAGTCATTTTTATATAGTTCAGGATTTAGGAGATGTTGGATTTGTGGCAATTCGGGAAAGTTGCCTCCTATGGGAAATTGATACCCTACTGCTATTAATGAACCGATGATGACAAAGGTATAGATGGATAGGTTAAAATACCAGTCTGGTTTGTGATGTTTCTGCATTGACGGTTCAACTTTTTGGCGCGGATATGGCTAATTTGTTAATTTCTAGTTGGCATTTATTGGTTAAATTCTGTTTATTTGTACTCAATACCTCAAGTAGTAGATAAGTTGGGTTCTTTCCCTCAATTAATAGATTTAAATTGGGGGAAGCCGTGAGATTATAAGCTGTTTCGGTGGAGTTGATTAATTTACCTTGGTTGTTCCACAAAGTCAACCGCAGGGAAACTCCCTCACATTGTTTGTTGGGTAAATTGAGTGTGCCGGAAATCTGATTTTTTTCGGATAGGGAACCTAAATAGAGAAAAGATGTATCAATTTGTTTGGTATTTTTAATTGGATGAGTTACAATATTATATAGGTTGTCCGATTCTTTGGTAACGGAATAATTGGCACTTGTGTGAACTGACTGATTTAAGCTGATCCAATCTAATTGAGTCCCCGGCTTCTCGCCTATTTGCTGCTGCATGGCATTGAGAGTTTTGACGGCTGTTGCGATCGCACTTGGACGCATTCTC
>JAYTZD010000621.1:0-2415 GCA_043742065.1 Oscillatoriales bacterium | reverse complement strand
TCTGACTGCAATGATAAAGGCAGTTTTGTTGTTTGGATCTCCGACTATTTTATCAATAAATTGTCTTTGTATTTTTTCTGCATTTAAAACTTTTGGTTCGTTAAAATTGGGTTTTGAAATACAGAAAAGAACTGCTCCATCTTGATAGCGGCCTGCGTAAAACCAGTATTTTTGACCGTTAGCTGTCAACTCATTTTGATTGAATACAGTGAATTTGTCAAATTGTAGTTGCTGGTTTCGGCGGCAATCTTTATCAATGTAGATTTCATTGGCTTGTCGCTGGGCGAAAACTGCTGGGATGCTGGCGGCGGCTAGGATTGCTGTGATAATGGCCAGGATTATGGACGATCGCATTTTGATCATTGTTTATCTCTGTAAATATTTCTCTAATTCGGCTGTACGTTGTTTAGTCGATCGCTCCAAACATTCATTCAAAAAACCTTGAAAGCCACTACCACCGCGATTTCTATACACTTCAAACTCGCAGGTATTATCTCGTTGTTTAATCCATCCTAATTGTGCTTCCGCAAGTAGCGCTTTCTCTTCCTTGCTCAACTTAGCAATCAGTTGTTGGTAAACCTCATTCAGCCGCTTGTCTGCGAGTTCATACCTCAAGCGAATACAGGCTCTGACTTCTACATCTCCTTGAGGTCGATCGCAATTAAGCTGTTGAGCTATGACAGAGTGCCCAGATTGTGCAAAAACTGATGTTGTACCGACTATTGCCAAAAGTGCGATCGACCAAAAGCGCGATCGACCTTTTCTAAACTCTATTTTCATTATCCCCAAATCCTGCTTATCTTAAAAGTCTTTAACACGAAACAAGATTTATTTGATTGATTTAAAGATTGTTTTTATATTTACTGGATCAGAATCACCGCGATTATAAGGCATCGTAGGCATCCATTATATTTTAGTTGCGATCGCCCAAACTCAGCAAGTCTCCGTACTTTTTTCTGAATATCACCACTTCTCAAAAGCCGCGCCTACCAACGATAAAGCCACAATCGGCGCAGTCACCGCCCTGAGAATTCGACTACCCAAAGAAACAGGCTCAAAACCAAACTCGATCGCCCTTTTCACCTCACCATCCGTCCATCCACCCTCGGGCCCAATAGCCAGCGCGATCGATAATTCCTCCGGTTCTTGCTCCCCCCTTATTAAGGGGGGCTGGGGGGGATCGAATTCTTGCTCCCCCCTTAGCAAGGGGGGCTGGGGGGGTTCTATACCGATTAAACAATCCCACAAATGCCGATTGTCCCCGCGAGCACAACAAATATATCGATATTTTTGACAGCAATCTTTCACTGCTAAATCAAACGAAATGGGTTCCAAAATAGTCGGCACAAATTGACGTTCCGACTGTTCTGCCGCCTCCGCAGCAATCCGCTTCCAGCGATCGACCTTTTGACTACTCGGTTTCAGCAAAGTGCGATCGCTCGTCACCGGCACAATCCTTGCCACACCCAACTCTGTCGCCTGTCTCACAACCTCGTCAAAGCCGTTTCCTTTGGGCAAGGCGGCCATCAAAGTCACCTCGACGGCAAGCTCCCGGTTAACTGCAATTTCTTCTGTTATTGACGCAATTAACCCTGTTTCTTGGGCTTCTAGGACTGCTAACCACCAATGTCCTAGCCCGTCCATTGCAATAAATTTATCGCCCTGATTCAGTCGCAATACTCGGTGTAAATAATGCTGTTGTTCGGGGGTTAAGTTGATTGACTTGTTGCAAATTTGGACTGGATTAACTGCTAATCTTTGTAATTGGGGCATTTAATTTTAGATTACTTTTTTTCTATTAGACTTCTTCAATAATTATTGTGGAACAGGCATCTTGTCTGTTCAAAACTGGCAATTTTTGCGATGTCTATTAGATTTTTTTTCTTTAACCACAGAGAGCGCAGAGAACGCAGAGGAAGAGAGGAAGAGAAGAGATAGATTTTTTGTTGGCAAGTTTAAAGGCAAAGCATTTACAACCAGATTTATGTTGAAAATCTAGTTTTTTCTGCAAATGCTTTGCCTTTATATTAATTTTGTGTGAGGTCTATTTAATGCGAACAGAAAATTGAAAATCGGCCTATGCTTCCTCCTTAATCTTGTTCAAATAAGTTGAAATTGCCTCTGTAGCTAGCTGTGTGATTGGCTTGCCTTGACGGGCGGCTTCTTCTTTTAGCTCGTTGTAGATTTCATCGCGGACACTAATTCGGCGGCGGACTTTACCAGGAGTGGCTGTCTCGTTTCCGTCATCGTTACTAGACGTAACTTCTAATTCATTAATCTCAGTTGTCATCGAGTCAGCAGATTGGTAATTGGTTACAAATTGACGGATAGATTCTAACCCGACGCGATCGCAAAAATCGCCAAAACTCTCACTTAGTTGCCGTTTTTGCTTAAAATAAACAAAAATTGGCTCTA
>JAYTZD010000620.1:0-4849 GCA_043742065.1 Oscillatoriales bacterium | reverse complement strand
CTCACAGCTTCGCGGCGAAATGTAGCACTACCGTAACCGTTGAGATTAATTAGCCTTTCAACCGCATAGGTTTCTATCAACCGGGCAATAATTTTTTTGAGCCTTTCATGTTCTGGGGAAGTCGTCATAATAATTTCTAATGTTCCTTCCAAGTAGGTCATTCTGGGAAATTCATCGACAAACATATCTGAAAGTTGCACATATTGTTCCCAAGTTACATCATATAGGATGACGCGCTGTTCGGTAGCTGGAGCGAGAGTTTTTGGATCTAAAAGTAGCATAATTAATTACCTCCACTTAAGATATCTAAATATTACATTTTTTTGATATTTCTCACCTTCTTCTCTGTGTTCTCTGCGCCGTCTGCGGTTCACAAAAAAAGTTCCTATAGAATTTTAATGAACCGCGAAGATGCGAAGGACACAGAGGAAGAAAAGGAAGAAAAGAGTTAATTCAATCAAGCTGGAGTTTCTTGTAACTCAGGCCGCTCATCCGCGATAATCGCACCTTCAACAGGACACACCTGCAAACAAATCCCACAGTCAATGCAGGTATCAAAATCAATCCAAAACCAATCCGTACCCTTGATATTTTTGCCATCGCCTGGTTGAATGCAAGCCACCGGACAAGCACCGACGCAATCAGCAATCCCTTCGCAAATATTCGTAACGATAGTATGTGACACAGTGTTCTCTCAAAAGATTTTAGATGGGGAATCATATCAATTCCGGTTGCACCGTCAGGTGATATTAACTGTTAACTGTTGACTGTTAACTGTTGACTATTTGAACAATGCCGATGCAACCGGAAGCGATATTAGCAGTTAGTAATTGGCAACATCTGCTCTAAATCAGCAGGATACATAATATCATAAATTACCAATTCCCGATGCCCGATGCCCAATTCCCAATGCCCAATTCCCCTAATTTACAGTTTCAATTGTCGGTAATCCTTCGGCATTCACCCAGGCAATTTGAGCAATACGCCGATCGCGCGCATATTCCCGCACTCCCTCCAAACTCTCTCGACTCTCCAAATCCATTTCCACCCGAACCAGAGCGCTAGACTCTCGGAGTTTTCGAGCATAAACAAAAGCCGCAGCCGCAGCTTCAGGAGTTTCAGGCACAACCAAAAAGTCACTGGCTGGGGTCTCCTTGGGCAATTGACCCTCAGTTAGCAAAACTTGGTGCAAATCTTCAATATTCAGACAAAACCCGATGCCAGGATGATTTTGCCCTTGGGGATCGAACAATCCCAATAGTCGATCATACCGTCCGCCCTGCCCCAAAACTCGCTGTCCCGTTTTAGGACTACTGACAACTTCAAACACAATGCCAGTGTAGTAGTCAAAGGTTTGAATCAAACTCAAATCGAGGTGGATGTGGGATTTCAGATTGGGAATTTTTGATTGACATTGATACAGCAATTCGATCGCCGATTTAAGATTATTTAACGCTGTTTGCTGCGACTCATCTAAATCGAGCTTTGCCACAATTGGGAACACATCTTCTGGGCAGCCGCGCAAGTCAAATAACAATAGAGCTCTTTCTCGCAATTCAGTAGAAAGCGGTAAGTTTTCCAAGCCTACTCGATCGAGATTTGCGATCGCCGATCGCACTTTCTGGCGCACATTCAGCGGAAACGGTTCCAACAAAGTAGCAGTCAAACCCGCTTCTCCGATGACCAAGTGCCAGTCATCAATTTCTAAACCCTGCAAGCACTCAGACAGCAGTAGCAGCACTTCCGCATCCGCCACCGTCCCCCCTGAGCCTAGCAACTCTACCCCAGCTTGATAGAACTCCTGTTGCCCACCGGAGCCTGTATCTGCACCTTTGCGGAACACATTAGCATTGTAGTAGAGACGTTGAGGTTGCCAGGGAGTCCCACCCATCCGCATCACAGCCGCGCGGGCGATGGAAGCCGTCAATTCTGGACGCAAGCCGAGTTCTCCATCTTCGGCATCTTGAAGTTGAATTAAGGTCGATCGGTCGATCGCACCTCCAGCCATCAACGTCTCCAGTCTTTCTAAAGTAGAAGTAATAATTCGATGATAGCCCCAGCGGTGAAATACTTGCTGTAAACGGCGTTCGATCGAATTTTTTTGAGCTACATCAAGGGGTAATAAATCTCTTGAACCCGATGGGGGTTGATGAACCATAAGTTAGTTGATTGTTGACTGTTGACTGTTGACTGTTAACTGTTAACTGTTGACTGTTAACTGTTGACTGTTGACTGTTGACTGTTGATTGGTTACTGGTTATTGGTTACTGGTTATTGGTTACTGGTTATTGGTTACTGGTTACTGGTTATTGGTTACTGGTTACTGGTTACTGGTTATTGGTTATTGGTTACTGGTTACTGGTTACTGGTTATTGGTTATTCCCAATGACCAATGCCCAATGCCCAATGCCCAATTCCCAATTCCCAATGACCAATGCCCAATGCCCAATGCCCAATGCCCAATTCCCAATGACCAATTCCCTATTTCTTCTTACCGCCACCAAACAAATTGGTAAAACTTGCAAACAATCCAGCCGGTTTATCATCACCCTTTTTACCTTTGCCGGAAGCTGGCTGTTCCAGCTTTTTCTTCACCTCCAAAGCCATCGGTTCTTCAGGATTTGATGCCAAAGCATTTTTCATTTCAATCTTTGCCATTGTTGCCTGACCTTGTTGAAAATAACACATCGCCAACATAGCCTGACACTTGCTATTTTTCGGTTCACACTTTTTGGCTTCCCTCAACTCCAAAATTGCTTTAGCAAAATTTTTGCTATCCATAAATCCTTGAGCGCGGCGACAATATTTGTCCATCTCAGAATCTTTTTTGGGTGGCGGTGGAGGAGCAACAGAAGTCGCAGGATTTACTGTTTTTGACTCTGGTTTCGCTGACGTTGGGGGTTTGGAAGAGCCTCCCCCAGTCGAGATCATCACATTTTCTTTTCGCAGCAGGTAAACCATATTGAGTTCGCTAATTTGATCGATCACCTCTAGCGCTTTCTCAACGGATTCGTATTGCTTTGCAGAAAGTTTGGTAACTTCTGTTTTGTAAAGTTCTTCCCAATTCGCAGCCGTCGCTAGTTGTTTGGCTGTGGCACTTTCGACTTGAGGTTTTTGTGGTTCCTTGGCTGCACGTTTACCGATCGCACTTACTAGCAAATTATATTCTTTGCGATCGCCTTCTTTAGAAAACTTATTGTAAGCCGGATTCACCACCTTGGACAAAAACTGGTTAGCCCAATCTTTGTCTGCTTGTTGTTCAAAAGCGCAAGTATCCGAGTGCAAACGCCGGACTATTTTCATGTACTGCTTGCGAATGTCGCTAAACTCGGCATCCAACGGAACTCCCAAAATTGCGTGCTGATCTGTAAAATCAAACTTAAACAGCCCTTTAGTCATTTCAAAAGACATAAATCTACCCTCCGTTCCCTGGCTTGTTACTATCCTTTAATCATTAATGTAGCCTTCCTTAAGGGGTTATGCCCCCCGTACTACTGCTGATTCCTGTTTCCAACTCGCTACACCCAGGAAGACAAAGGCGGAGTTTTCAGCAATGCGTCGCTGAGTTCGCCGTGAATCTTGCCATTTGTCGCCAAAACTCGGCCGGAGTTAATCTCAAAAGCACCACCATCATAAGCTGTAACTTCACCTCCAGCTTCTGAGAGAATAACTACACCGGCTGCGACATCCCAAGGGGACAATCCCCTTTCCCAGTATCCATCTAAGCGGCCGCAGGCGACGTGAGCGAGGTCTAGGGCCGCCGAACCGCTGCGTCGTACACCTTGGGTGAGGTGGGTGAGGTGACAGAATTCCGCATAGTTATTGTCCACTGTTTCGCGCCGATCGTAAGCAAAGCCAGTAACTAACAAGCTTTTGGTCAATTCTGAGATTTGGGAAACTGCGATCGCCCGTCGGTTGCGAGTAGCCCCCAATCCTTTAGCAGCCCGAAACAATTCGTCATGAAAAGGATCAAAAATCACGCCAATTTGTGGTAAGCCTTCGATTAAAAGTCCGATCGACACACAGGCAAATGGATATTGGTGAGCATAATTAGTTGTACCGTCCAAAGGGTCGATCGCCCACAAATACTTACTACTAGCATTACCTAATTTACCCGATTCTTCGGCGAGGATCGCGTGGTCGGGTACATGACGGCTGAGAACTTCTAAAATCACCGCTTCTGAGGCTTTGTCAGCTTCTGTGACCAAATCGCCCGATCGACCTTTTTCTTGAATTTCTTCTAATTTTCCGCAGAAAGATTGCAAAACAGCACCAGCGGCCAGCGCAGCTTCGGTAGCTATTTCTAGAAAGTTTTGGAGTTCGTTATTAGTCATTAATTATTAGTTATTAGTTATTAGTTATTTGCAGTACCCTGAGCCCTTCGACTACGCTCAGGATAAACTCCGTCGAAGGGTTATTTTTGATTTTGCTGGCGAAATTCTGCCGGAGTTTGGCGTAGAGGCTGTTTAGGATTCCAAATGCCTTTACCCATCAGTCTCGCCCATTCTTGAGCATTGACAATTCGCTGCTGATATTTCTTGTTAGCCGATCGCACCGTTGCCAAAGCATAACCTTCCTTAACTAGCCGTTCATTGACCAACACCCCATTTTGCCACAAATAGGCTAATTTGCGATCGAACCGATCCTTCCCCTCCACATCCGATTCCAACAATACCTGTTTCCCCCCAATTAGCTGTTCCAGTTTACTTTTCGCCGCTTCTCCCCAAGGCTGCTGTTTCAAATCCGGCACTTCAATCCCAATCAGCCTGACTTGTTCTAACAGAGCAATCTTGTCTGCTGTACTAATAATTTCAATAGTTTGTCCAGTCACAGTCCGTTGTACTTGAAC
>JAYTZD010000619.1:0-4852 GCA_043742065.1 Oscillatoriales bacterium | reverse complement strand
TAGTTCTGCTATACAAACAGGCCCCTTGAGCGTCGGTAATGTCGTTAGTGCTAGTTTACGGATTTATCGCGACCATTTTAAGTCATATTTTGGTTTGGCATTCGTAGCTTGTCTGTGGTTGTTAGTTCCGGTTTACGGTTGGGCTAAATATTCTGTGATTTCAGCGCTGATTTCTCGTCTGGCTTTTGGTGAAGTGAGCGAACATCCAGAGACTGTCAGTGATGCTCGTAGTGAGATAAATCCTGGGATGTGGAGTTTTTTAGGGGCGGGTATTTTGACATCTCTAATTTTTATGGGGGTATGTTTGGTAGGTGCGATCGCTATGATAATTTTGGGAGTGGGGGCTGGTGCTATCTTTGGGCAAAATACTACAGTTATTGTAGGTTTTGTAGTAGTTGCGGTCATTGCTTTCTTAATTATCTATATCCGAGTTATATCTCAATTGTTCATTGTTGAGTTGCCACTGGCGATGGAGAACGATGTGACTGCTAGTTCAGCAATCAGTCGCAGTTGGCAATTAACAAAGGGTTCGGTTGGACGCATTCAGTGGATAGTTTTTGTGGGTATTTTGGTTTCACTCCCCATCACTATTTTTGTGCAGATAGTTAGTACGAGCATCCAACTTGTTTTAAGTGCAGTTTTGGGCCAAGAATCTAGTCTATTCTTCTTAGTTTATTATCTTCTCATTTTACCATTGAGCTTTGGCAGCAGTGCGCTTCTGACTCCTTTTTGGCAAGCTATGAAAGCCATTATCTACTACGATCTTCGCAGTCGCAAAGAAGGTTTGGGTTTGGAAATACGCGATCGCTAATTTAGCCTAAATCCAAATACAAGATTTACTCAAATCTATGGGACTTTTTAATCGATTCAGTCTCCACACTCCAGAAAGCGTTGAACTCGAATTTACCTTGGCAGGAATTGGCAACCGCGCCTACGCATTGCTGATCGACTATGTTATTTTTGGTTTGATTCTCATAGTGTTTTTAGTAGGTGCGCTGATCTTTAATTCAGTGTTGATTGAGACTGTTACAAAATTGGTAGGAAGTACCAATCGCTTAGAACTTTGGTTGATTGCAGTTCAGGGGTTAATTGGTTTTTTCATCTATGTCGGTTACTTTGTATTTTTTGAAACAGCATGGTCTGGTCAAACACCAGGCAAGCGTTATGTCAAAATCCGAGTAATTAGGGATGACGGCCGCCCAGTCAGGCTTCAGCAATCAACACTGCGGGCTTTGCTCAGACCTTTTGATGACTTGTTTTTTATCGGTGTATTTTTGATCGTGTTCAATCAGCGAGAAAAACGTTTGGGAGATTTGGTAGGAGGAACTTTGGTAATTCAAGAAGAACAACCGAGAAAAACACTTGCATTGAAATCATCAAAGTCAACTCAATCCCTGATAGATAGTCTACTTACTGACGCTGATATCTCCCGCTTACTCCCAGAAGATTTTGGTGTGATTCGAGAGTATTTATACAGGCGGGAAGCGATGATACCTAATGCCAGAAATGAATTGAGCAAACAACTGGCTACTCAGGTGAAACAAATTATTTGTTTGGAAAAACTGCCGACAAAAGTTGATGCTAATGTCTTTTTAGAGGCTGTATATGAGGCATATCAGCAGCAGCAAGTTGACAAATAAGATTAAGTCTGGTTAATTATCGATCGAATCCGTATGGGCATAGGGCATAGGGCATAGGATTATGCACTTACTTTCTGATTTGTCAGAGGCAACTCTAGAATTAACTCAGTTCCTTCACCAACCTTGCTGATACACTGAATCCGGCCACCGTGAGCTTGCACAATCACTTGATAGCACACTGAAAGTCCCAAACCAGTGCCACTACCCACAGGTTTAGTGGTAAAAAATGGGTCAAAAATCTTGTCTTGAATTTCAGCAGGAATGCCAATACCTGTGTCACGAATAGAAATCGTTACCCACTCAGGTGCACTGACAAACGTGCGAATTATCAGTTCTCCAGATTTGGTAGTTGATTTCATCGCATCTAGGGCATTATCAATCAGGTTATAAAATACTTGATTAATTTGACCTGCATGACATTTTACTAATGGCAAAATTCCGTATTGTTTCTCTATTTTAATTTTTGATTTCAACTTATTTTGTAGCATAAATAAACTACTTTCTAAGCCTTCATTCAAATCCACAGCTTTTAATTCCGAGTGGTCTAAACGAGAAAAATTTCTCAGTGTTGCGACAATTGAGCGAATCCGACCGCTGCCTTCTCGCATCGAATTGAGCAGTTTGCCAAAGTCTTCTCGAATATAATCTAGTTCTAATTCTTCGTTGATTCTGATGATTGCTTGTGCTGCTTCGGGGCAAGCATTTCCTGCTAGTTCGAGAGCTTCATTCAAGACTTTAACATATTCTTGAGCGTGAAACAAGTTAGCATGGATGAAATTGTTGGCGTTGTTAATTTCATGAGCAATTCCTGCTACCATTTGCCCTAAGCCAGACATTTTTTCGCTTTGAATTAATTGCTGTTGAGTCGATCGCAATTCTTCTAAGGTAGATTGCAATTGTTGGGTTTGAGCTTGGGATTTGACCGCAGCTTCTTGGACTTGGCTGTAGAGTTCGGCTTGCTGAATCGCGATCGCCATTTGGTCGGCTAGCTGCGACAGCAACTCGGTTTCTTGCTGTTCCCAATCACGGGTATCATGGCACTCGTGAGCAATCAGCAAACCCCATAGCCTACCGGGAAATTCAGGATTATAGCTGACTGCTGTGTCGGAGGGGGGATTTTCTTCAGTTCTTGATGTAACAATGGGTACAATTAAATTAGCTTTTACTTGCAAGCTATCTAAAAAATCTACATGACAAGGCTCTAAACCAGCATTGAAAATATCATTGATTGCTCTGACTCGTCCTTGCTGATACAAATCGGCATAATTCCCCTTAAAACACTTATCTGCCCCCATATCTCCTAAAATTGAAGGCCAAGGAATAGTCATATCTTCAACTACAACTTTTCCCTGCCAGTTGTCTTTAAATTGATAGATAATTACTCGATCGCACTGCAAAAGTTGGCGGACTTCTCTCACTGCTGTTTGCAGGATGGTATTCAGGTCTAGGGTACTACGAATTTGGTTGCCGATCAGACGCAGCAGCGATTCCTGTTCGGCTTGGCGACGAGTTTTGCTGTACAATTTAGCTTGATTGATCGCGATCGCCAATTGGGAACCCACGCCTTCGACAAGCTGCCGATCCCAATCAGTCCATTCCCGTTCGCGATCGCACTGGTGCAGCCCAATTACTCCATTCACTTCTCCTTGATAACGAGTAGCTACTGCCAACATTGACTTGATCTCCAAATCTATGGCAATTTGTCTACTTCCTTCGTTCAATCCTGGAAAATCTATAAACTTGGTCACTGCTAGTGATTCTTGCTGAGATACGACGGCTTCCAAGTGTGGATTACCAATTATTGGTACTTTCATACCTAACTGCATTGGGTAGTCTCCCGCGTTATACTCTCCTCGCGTATTCAAAGTCTTCTCTGTATTTGATTCTTTGACTAAAATACTAGATCGGCTGCAATTTAGCGCTTGGCCAAGCAATCGGCACGCCGATGTCAAAATTTGTTCTATGTCAAGAGTGCTGCGAATTTCATTATTAATTTGGTTGAGCAAATTTGATAGCTGAACTTGCTGCTGCATCTGCATGATCAGGACTTTTTGTTCATCTATTTCTGGTAGCGAAAGACATTCTTTCTGTCTCCAGTTTTTTGATTCAGACAACCTGGAATTTGATCTCGGCGATTTTCTTTGTTGATGTATTTTTAAAGACATATTTACTCGGCACTTTTGAGGTATTCTAATTTAGCCTAAACTTTTATACATATGCTTACCGACTAATAGCCTTAGCAAGCCTACTCTGACTGTTTAATCTTAAAATATTATAAAGGATGCAGCTATAATTTTGCCACTCATCACTTTACATATTGAATATTTTAGGTAGAAAGACTTACCGAAAATTTATCTTGAACTGAATATTGGTTTTTGCCTACTCTGTTAATCAACATGGAAAACCGAAGCGTCGAAAATTTTACTCCAGAAACAACCACGGTTAATTTTAAGTCTCGATCAAATGGTAAAACTGAGGTTATGATAGCTTTGGCGATCGGAAATTCGCGTCTGCACTGGGGACTACTTTTCGACCAAACTCTTCAGCAAACATGGGATACACAGCACTTGAGTGTTGATGCTATGTCGCAGCTATCTGAGGATGAAAGGACAGAATTTTTAGCGCAGACAACGATCGCGCCGATCGAGCAAAAATATGCTCAAAAGCTCCTTTCACTTTCTACTAATCCCGAAATTGTGGATCGTCGCGCACAACAGTTTGTTCCATTACCTCTAGTTTTGGCTTCAGTAGTGCCGGATCAAACCGCACTTTGGCAGAGTTATCCCGATGTCCGAATTATTACTTTAGACAAGTTACCGATCGAGGGACTCTATCCTACCCTGGGAATTGACAGAGCTTTGACTTTACTAGGTGCTGGCACCCAATTAGGCTGGCCAGTTTTAGTCATAGATGCTGGTACAGCTTTAACATTTACTGGAGCTGATGTCAATAGGCGTTTAGTTGGGGGCGCTATTCTACCCGGTTTAGGGTTACAATTGTCGTCCCTAGGAGAAAAAACTGCTAGTTTACCCATAGCTATCTTACCATATAGTCTGCCCCAGCGCTGGGTAGCGGATACTGAAACCGCCATTCAAAGTGGAGTTGTCCACGGGGTTGTATCGGCCGTAAATGATTTTATTCAAGATTGGCTGAGGTTATTTCCTAATAGCAAAATAGCAGTCACAGGAGGCGATCGCACTTTGTTACTAAAA
>JAYTZD010000618.1:0-2418 GCA_043742065.1 Oscillatoriales bacterium | reverse complement strand
GGGCAAGTAGTTGGCTATTCCGGCCTGGCTTTGCACATAACTCATGCTTTCCTGTGGGAAAATGGCAAGATGATTGACCTGGGAACTCTTCCAGGGTTTAACGGTAGCACAGCCTATGATATCAATGATGCTGGACAGGCGATCGGCTATTCATGGAATACTATCACTAAGGAAAGTCATGCTACCTTGTGGTCTAACGGTCAAATTACAGATTTGGGTACTCTCGGTGGCAATATCAGCGCTGCGGTTGCTATTAATAATAAAGGTCAAGTGGCTGGTTTTGGCAACACTACTGGTAATGGTGGGTTCAATCATGGTTTCATCTGGGAAGATGGCAATATGGCTGATATCAATAGCCTGATTGCTACAGATTCTGGTTGGTTTGTACAGCAAATAAATGGCATCAATGATCTCGGACAAATGGTAGGCCAAGGTATTAACAGTGCGACAGGGAAACAACATGGTTTTCTGCTGAATCCGATTTGCGGTACTTCTCAGCGGAATCCGTTGTTACCTGATAACTTTGAGGATGGTTGGCATAGTTTTAGTAATGTCGCTAATCGACTCTGGTTTGACCCCCCAACATCTGCTGGTTTTACTTTCAAAATCGGCGATGATCTGGCTTCTGGTGGTGGCGGAGGGACTGGTGATGGGTGTATTGTTGACAAAAATCCACTCGCACTTAATCCCAATCCAACCGAATCATCGCTATTTACCAAAATCCTCGGTTTACCAAGTGGTATTGATGCTGATGAGCTTTTTTCTGTCTTAGTTGGCGGCAAAGAAATCGGCAAATTTAAACCTAATGAAGTTGTGGATTTTGTGGCTTTACTCGGTTACGGTGTCTCGGAGTTTCGTGTCGCTGGTATTGATGCAGCAATTGACCCAAAAAATCCTTTAGCTTTTCCGATTAAGCTAGAATCGAATCGCGATAAATTTTCGTTTAAGATGCGGGCTGATTCTGCTGAACCTGTTCCTGAACCTTCGGAAATTGCGGGATTAGTAACTTCTGCTGCTTTTCTGGCTGGGCTGGTGCTCAAGCGGAAACGGAAATTAGTTCTGTTACATACCCGAGTTATTAAATAAGTCTGGTATCTACAAACCATATTTCGTAGGGGCGGGTTCACCAACTATAATCGCCTGAAAGAAACAATCTCAAAAACCCGCCCCCACCCAACAAATAATCATCATGTTCTAGGTTGACGTAGGTTATTGGTGGTGTGGGGGCGGGTTTATTTAGATTGTTGATTATTGTTATATATTGTTGGTGAACCCGCCCCTACAAAATTCTGTAATAAATTCAAAATTATGCTAATTAAAGATATCGGTGAACAAGGTCTTTTAACAATATTGCAAAAATTCTGCCCCGCAGAAATAGTGGGTGATGATTGCGCTGTCATCGCTACAAATCCCCACAAATCTCTGGCTGTGACAACAGATATGTTGGTGGATGGAGTGCATTTTAGCGATCGCACCACCAGCCCTTATGACGCAGGATGGCGCGCCGCAGCCGCGAATTTGTCGGATCTGGCTGCGATGGGTGCAACACCTCTGGCGGTGACTGTAGCCCTGGCTGTGACGGCGGATACGGCTGTGCTGTGGGTGGAGGAGTTTTATCGGGGGATGACGGCTTGTTTGCAAGAGTATCATACGCCGATCGCAGGTGGGGATGTTGTGCGATCGCCCGTGGTGACTGTGGCGATTACGGCTTTTGGGGAGGTTGAGTGCGATCGTACCATTCGTCGGTCAAATGCGCGATCGGAGAATTGGGCGATTGTGGCGACTGGCGTGCACGGGGCTTCTCGCGCGGGATTGGAGTTGCTGTTGAATCCTGAATTCGGGCAAAATTTGGTTAAGGGCGATCGAACTTCTTTAATTCTCGCTCATCAGCGCCCTAAACCGAGGCTGGATGTTTTGCCGATTATTTGGGAGATATTGGGTTGTGAAGGTGAATTTTGCATCGCCGGAATGGACAGCAGCGACGGTTTAGCGGATGCGATTATTCAAGTTTGTCGGGCTAGCGGTGTGGGCGCAAAAGTCGATCGCGAAAAAATCCCAATTCCCGATATTTTCAGGGAACTTGTATCACCTGAAACAGCTTTAGATTGGGCATTGTACGGCGGTGAAGACTTTGAGTTAGTCCTGTTTTTACCGATCGCAAATGCTGAGTTATTGGTAGAAAAAATCGGAAATGGAGCCGCAATTATCGGCATGACTACCGAGAGCACGGATATCTGGTTGACTGATAGCAGCGGTATTTATGGTGATATTGTCTTAAAGCTCGATCGGGGATTTCAACACTTTTGAATTATATCTGATCTTAGTCTGCAAAACTTGAGTGCATAGCACTAGCCAAAATACCTAATATTTTACCAATATCATTAATAAAATATTCCACTAAATCAATTTCAATCGCCT
>JAYTZD010000617.1:0-21495 GCA_043742065.1 Oscillatoriales bacterium | reverse complement strand
GGCCAAGCCGTCTCCTCTATATCCTGATGGTGCAGCCGGAATTGATATCAATCGATTTTCGATTGGCTCATTATTTATGCAGAAACCGCATCGGCACTATCCGAAAATTTCATAAACTTAGACATTTTGTAAAAATAGCTACGAATATCTACTGTTAAGAGCTTTACATTAGTTCATAACTAAGGGATATCGAAATGCAGCTATTTAGTAAGCATACTCGTCAGCAATTAGATTTGATCTAATCAAGTAACTAGATATACAGTTTTAAATCATTAGACTCACTAAGGTTAACGGAAACTCATCTATGCCCCAAGTCAATAGCTCCCCAAACAAATCAGCCGTGAGGGTAAACCCATGACCCAAACAGTAGAACCAAAAGCCAGCTTAAACAAATTTGAAAAACTCAAAGCCGAAAAAGACGGGTTAGCACTCACAGCCGAACTGGACAATTTTGCCCAAATTGGCTGGGAAGCAATGGACGCAACAGACCGCGAGCATCGCCTCAAATGGCTCGGTATCTTTTTTCGGCCAGTCACGCCCGGAAAGTTCATGATGCGGCTGCGCTTGCCGAATGGTATCATCACTAGCAATCAAACG
Source organism: Oscillatoriales bacterium (assembly GCA_043742065.1). Taxonomy (GTDB): domain Bacteria; phylum Cyanobacteriota; class Cyanobacteriia; order Cyanobacteriales; family Microcoleaceae; genus Microcoleus. Next base: position 20,898 of record JAYTZD010000617.1, on the reverse strand, counting down.
AGAACTCTGGGAGAAATCGTACAGCGGTATGGAGATGACGGCAGTGCCGACATCACTACCAGACAAAACTTGCAATTACGTGGGATTCGCATCGAAGACTTGCCAGATATTTTCCGTCGCCTCAAGGAAGTTGACTTAACTAGCATCCAGTCGGGTATGGACAATGTGCGAAATATTACAGGTTCGCCAGTAGCAGGCTTAGACGCGGACGAACTGTTCGATACGCGGGAATTGGCCATCGAAGTCCAAGACATGATTACCAATCGTGGCGAAGGTAATCCAGCTTTTTCCAATTTACCGAGAAAGTTTAATATTGCGATCGCAGGCTGCCGCGATAATTCAGTTCACGCTGAAATCAACGATATCGCTTTTGTTCCGGCTTACACAGATGGCAACATCGGCTTCAATGTTTTAGTGGGCGGTTTCTTCTCGGCAAAACGCTGCGAAGCTGCAATTCCCCTCAACGTCTGGGCAAGTCCTAGCGATGTTGTGGATTTGTGCAAAGCTATATTAACTGTGTATCGCGATCGCGGGCCAAGAGCCAATCGCCAAAAATCACGCCTGATGTGGCTGATTGACGAGTTGGGAATCGAACAATTCCGAGCCGAAGTCGAACAGGAATTAGGCCGCGCTTTGCTTCCGGCTGCGGCAAAAGATGAAATCATCTGGGACAAACGCGATCACATCGGCATTTACGACCAAAAACAATCTGGTTTGAAGTATGTAGGTTTGCACGTTCCTGTGGGACGGCTTTCCGCTGCGGATTTGTTCGACTTGGCAAGAATCGCCGACGTTTATGGCAGCAGTGAACTCAGACTGACTGTCGAAGAAAATGTAATTATTCCCAATGTTCCTGAATCGCGGATTGAATCATTGGTCAAAGAACCTCTGTTAGAGCGTTTTTCGATCGACCCCGCACCCCTAACACGAGCCTTGGTGTCCTGTACAGGTTCCAACTTTTGCAACTTCGCCCTCATCGAAACCAAAAGCCGCTCTGTGGCAATGATTAAGGAACTAGAGGCTGAATTGTCAATACCTAAACCAGTGAGAATTCACTGGACTGGTTGTCCGAATTCTTGCGCTCAACCCCAAGTAGCAGACATTGGTTTGATGGGGACAAAGGTTCGCAAGAATGGGAAGACTCTCGAAGGTGTTGACATTTATATGGGAGGTACTGTCGGCAAAGATGCTCATTTGGGTACTTGCGTCCAAAAAAGTATTCCCTGTGAAGACCTCAAACCTATACTGATTAAGCTTTTGGTGGATAAGTTCGGGGCTGTTTCCAAAGTACCGGGGGATGTAGCTTTGCTGAATCGTCAATTGCTATTGACGGTTGATGACGGTGAAGCGACTGTTCCGGAGCCGAAACCTCTGACATCTACTGTCATTTTCGCGCGATCGGGCAAAGAAGTTGTTTGCAGCGAAGATGAGTTTATCCTCGATGTTGCCGAACGTGCCGGAGTTGAACTGGACAGCGATTGCCGTTCGGGAAACTGCGGCACTTGCAAGCAGAAACTCCTAGAAGGTGATATCGCCTACGACGGGGAACTAGATGCACTCAAGGATATAGAATCAGGGTTCATTCTAACTTGTAGTGCGCGGGCGATCGGCAAAGTTGCGATCGATGCCTAATTACACAAATCTCAAATAATCTCAAGTACACCAACAATTCAAGACAAATGAGCAACCTTTCTAGAAGAAAATTCATCATCGCCGCCGGAACCACAGCAGCCGGCACTCTCCTAGCCCACGGTTGCAGTTCCGGTTCCAGCAATACTAGCAGCAGTCCAAGCCCAGGCGCTTCCTCTGCCAGCCCCACCCCAGCGGTCAGTATTAGCCCCGGCGACGCCCCTGAAGTCACCACAGCCAAACTCGGATTCATTGCCCTGACTGACTCAGCACCCTTAATTATTGCTCAAGAAAAAGGGCTATTTGCCAAGTACGGCATGAAAGACGTACAAATTAACAAGCAAGCATCTTGGCCAGTTACACGCGACAACTTAGAACTCGGTTCCGACAAAGGTGGCATTGATGGAGCCCACATTTTATCCCCGATGGCTTACCAGATGACATTAGGCACTATTACCAAAGGTAATCAGCCAGTGCCGATGAACATTGTGGCGCGGTTAAATACTAACGGCCAGGCAATTTCCATTAGCAAAAAATACCTAGATTTAAAAGTAGGTACTGACAGCAAACCCCTGAAAGCAGCTTTGGCCCAACAAAAAATTGCGATCACCTTTCCCGGTGGCACCCACGACTTGTGGATGCGCTATTGGTTAGCAGCCGGCGGCATCAATCCAGATACAGATGTTGCCGTGATTCCAGTACCGCCGCCCCAAATGGTAGCTAACATGAAATCCGGCAGCATGGAAGCTTTTTGTGTAGGCGAACCTTGGAATGCCCAGCTAGTTACTCAAAAGGTCGGATACACCGCCTTAGTAACCGGAGAACTTTGGAAAGACCACCCAGAAAAAGCCTTGACTTTAAGAGCAGATTGGGTTGCCAAAAATCCTAAAGCTACTAAAGCAATTACAATGGCTGTGCTGGAAGCCCAACAGTGGTGCGACAAGCCAGAAAACAAAGATGAAATGTGTCAAATCATTTCTCAAGATAAGTGGTTGAAAGTGCCAATGGCAGACATTATTGGTCGCATGAAAGGACAAATTGACTACGGTACTGGTCGTACAGAAGCAGCCAGTTTAGTAGCGATGAAATTCTGGGCTGACAATGCTTCCTATCCCTACAAGAGTCACGATGCTTGGTTCATCACCGAAAATATTCGCTGGGGTTATATGCCGGCAACTACCGACATCAAAGCCACGGTTGATAAAGTTAACCGCGAGGATATTTGGAAAGCAGCAGCGACGGCAATTGGTGTTCCCGCCGCTCAAATTCCGGCTACCACTTCTCGCGGTGTCGAAACTTTCTTTGATGGTGTGAAGTTTGATCCGGATAAGCCCGAAGAATACTTGAAGGCTCTGGCAATCAAAAAGGTATAATCAGGTAAGAGACTAAGGGGTGCATCTCAATGTTGTAAGGGCGAAGCATTCCGGTAGACAATTTATTAGTGATCACCAGAGATTTACTGCCGGAATGCTTCGCCCCTACGAATATATTTGCAAAACTGAAATGCACCCAGACTAAGTGCTAATGGTTGATGAATTGAAGTTAACTATTAGCACGTCGAAGCATCTACTAAAAGTAATGATCTATTCACTATTAATTTTTCATACCAAACAGACAAATGGCAACAAATCTCTCTGTTTCTAAAAGCAAAAATCCTGTAGATTACGTTCTGAATCAACTTCAGAAAAATCGCAAAAAAATCATCCGCCCACTGGTAGCAATTACAGTTCTACTCATAGTTTGGCAAATTCTCTGTCACAGTCCAGAGTCCACCTTGCCGGGACCAATCAAAGCCGTTCAAGAAAGCTGGGAGTTGATTGTCAATCCGTTTTTTGACAGAGGTGGCACTGACAAAGGCTTGTTTTGGCAACTTGCAGCCAGCTTACAGCGGGTGGCGATCGGCTTTACTCTAGCAGCAGTGCTTGGCATTGGTTTAGGGATATTAATCGGCACAAACTCTTTAATGTTCGATGCTTTAGACCCGCTGTTTCAAGTATTCAGAACTATCCCGCCACTGGCTTGGCTACCGATCGCCCTAGCAGTATTTCAACAGTTCAATCCCTTTGAAGGGCTGGGGATGAAAGCTAACGAAGTTTCGGCACTTTTCGTAATCTTGATTACAGCAATTTGGCCGATTCTAATTAACACGACAGTAGGCGTTCAACAAATACCGCAAGATTACAGAAACGTCGCCCGCGTGTTGCGCCTCCCCAACCAAAAATACTTCTGGAAAATCCTGCTCCCATCTTCAGTTCCTTACATCTTCACAGGCTTGAGAATTGGTATCGGTTTATCTTGGCTGGCAATTGTAGCTGCGGAAATGTTGGTCGGTGGCGTTGGCATCGGCTTCTTCATCTGGGATTCTTACAACAGTTCTCGACTCAGCGCGGTGATTCTGGCTGTGGTTTATGTAGGAATTGTCGGTTTGATTCTCGACAGAATTGTCGGTTTCATCGCTTCCAAAGTTGTTCCTGAAGAACAAAATTAGAATTTGGGAATGGGGAATCTGGCAATTTTAGATTTTATATTTTAGATTTTAGATTGGTAACTTTAAATCGAAAATCAGCAATCGAAAATCTAAAATCGGATGATTCCCAATTCCCAATTCGCAATTAAAATAATTAGCATCTACTAAGTTAAGTAAAAACTACCCTAAAATAATCATGTCAGTATTCGTAGAAGTAGACCATGTAGACCGCGTATTTAACTTGCCAAATGGTGAGCAATATATTGCGCTCAAAAACATTGAACTGAAAATTAAAAAGGGAGAATTTATCACCTTAATCGGACACTCCGGCTGCGGCAAATCGACACTGTTAAATATTATCGCCGGACTCGATCAAGCAACTCAGGGCGGGATTACTCTAGAAGGGCGTGAAGTCCGTGAACCGGGCCCCGATCGCATGGTAGTGTTCCAAAACTACTCCCTGCTACCTTGGCTGACAGTCCGCGAAAATATTGCCCTAGCAGTCGAAGAAATTTATAGAGATGTCTCGAAAGAAGACCGCGAGTTGATTACCGAACACCACATTGCATTAGTGGGATTGCGACAGGCCGCCGACAAACGCCCCAGCGAAATTTCTGGGGGGATGAAACAACGAGTTGCGATCGCCAGAGCCCTTGCCATCCGCCCCAAATTGCTGTTGCTAGATGAACCATTCGGCGCCCTTGACGCTTTAACTCGTGGTGGTTTACAAGAACAATTGATGAAAATTTGCGAAGAAAGCAAAGTCACCAGCGTTATGGTAACTCACGATGTGGATGAAGCTTTATTATTGAGCGATCGCATCGTGATGTTAACCAACGGGCCAGAAGCACAAATCGGGCAAATTCTCGAAGTGAATATTCCCCGTCCTCGCAAACGCATGGAAGTAGTAAACCATCCCAGTTACTACGCCCTACGCAACGAAATGGTTTACTTCCTGAACCAGCAAAAACGAGTCAAACAGCGCCGCGCCGCACAACAAAAATCCGCACAACTAGCAACTCCAGTTTCCGCCCGCAACGGCTTGGAAAAAGTCAACCTGGATATCGGCTTTATCCCCCTCACTGATTGCGCCCCATTAGTAGTAGCCAAAGAAAAAGGCTTTTTCAAAGCTCACGGGTTGGAAGAAGTCACTCTCAGCCGGGAACCTAGCTGGAAAACGATCGCCAAAGGAGTAGCCGAAGGACGGCTGGACGCGGCCCAAATGGTTGCCGGAATGCCGATCGCCATGCTACTCGGTCTAGACGGTGAAGCCCCTTTTCCCGTCTGTAGCGCCTTAACCTTGTCCCGGAATGGCAATTCGATTGTTTTCGGCAAACACCTCTACAATCAAGGAATTCGGACGCTGGCAGATTTCAAAGAGGCGATCGCCAACACCCCCGATACAGTTCACACCTTGGGCATGGTACACTCCGCCTCCATGCACAACCTGCTGTTCCGCTACTGGCTGGCGGCCGGCGGCATCGACCCCGACCTCGATACAAACTTGACAGTCATTCCACCGCCACAGATGGTGTCCAATTTAAAAGCAGGTAATATTGACGGTTACTGTGCCGGCGATCCCTGGAACTCCCGTGCAGTCAACGAAGGTACAGGTTTTGTCATAGCCCGTTCCCTAGATATTCTGCCAGGCCACATCGAAAAAGTCCTTGGTGTTAGTGAAGAGTGGGCTCAGAAATATCCCCAAACTCACCTCGCCCTCGTCAAAGCCCTTTTGGAAGCCTGCGACTACTGCGACGATCGCCGTAACCGCGAAGAAGTCCTAGGATTGATATGCCAAGAACAATACATCGGTGCCGATCCGAAAGACATCCGTCCGGGCTTCCTCGATCCATACAACAACGGTACGTCGGCCGCACCGGAAATGGTCTACAACTTCAACCAGTTCTACGTTGACAAAACCAATTGTCCAGACCGCCTGGAAATGGTGTGGGTGATGGCGCAAATGGCCCGTTGGGGACTGATTCCTTTCCCGAAAAATTGGGTGGAAGTGGTCGATCGAGTTTTGCGACCTGATGTGTTCGGTCAAGCAGTACGCGAATTAGGTTTGCCCGATATCGCCCGCATTAGCCGCAGTATCGAGCTATTTGATGGCACTGTCTTCAGTCTAGATGACCCGATCGACTACCTGCACAAGGTCAAAATTAAGCGCAGTATCCGCATTGAAGAAATCTTAATCGATCAAATCGGCAGTCAATGTTCAATTAGACAGCCAGCAGCATAATTAGTCATTAGTCATTGGTCATTAGTCATTAGTCATTAGTCATTAGTCATTAGTCATTAGTCATTAGTTATTTGTTACCGATGCCCTGTTTGGCCGATGCCCGATGCCCATTCCAATTCCCCAACTCAAAACTCGTGCACTATTTTCATCCCATTTCCTATGCCTAATCCAGAAACCCCAAACCCCTACTCCGAAAAAATGCAAACTCTAAATAGCCAAAAAACAGGTAAATCTGTCAGTGATACCACCAGCGCTGCCACACCTTTTCTATCTATTAAGGATGTATCGAAAGTCTACCAAACCGCTAAAGGGCCGGCGGTCATTCTTGACGGTGTAAACCTTGAGATTAATGAAGGCGAATTTATTTGCTTGATTGGTCACTCCGGCTGTGGCAAATCCACTTTACTCAATATGATCGCCGGATTCAATGGGCCTACAGACGGAGAAGTCGCACTCCAAGGCGCGCGGATTACTGAACCAGGGCCCGATCGCATGGTAGTGTTCCAAAACTACTCCCTACTCCCTTGGCTGACTGCTACGGAAAACATCCACCTCGGTGTTGAAACTGTTTACGCCGAGAAGTCTGCGGAGGAACACAACAAAATTGTTCAGGAACACCTGGAATTGGTAGGACTTACCGAAGCTTGCGAGAAAAGACCAGGCCAGTTGTCCGGGGGGATGAAACAGCGGGTAGCGATCGCCCGTGCCCTAGCAACTCGCCCCAAACTGTTAATTTTAGACGAACCTTTCGGAGCTCTAGACCCAATTACGCGGGAAGAGTTGCAAGAAGAACTGCTCAAAATTTGGCAGGATCACAAAATTACGATCATCATGATCACTCACGATATTGATGAAGCTTTGTTTTTGTCCGATCGCATCGTGATGATGACCAACGGCCCAGCAGCTAGCATTGGCGAAGATGTACACATTCCCTTCAGCCGTCCCCGCAACCGCACGCGGATTATGGAAGATCCCAAATACTACGAACTGCGAAACTTTTCTTTAGAGTTCTTATTCTCTCGCTACGCCCACACAGATGGCGACGAAGAAACTGACAACGCCCTCCCACCCTTACCTGCATCAGCCTTCCGGTCCGAATCTGTCCCGGTGGGATTACCGAGAACTGTTGCGCCGGCAGCATTCCAGCCTCACGCTTCGGAACCTTCAGAAGCCTCGCGCATCAAAGGTAGCGTGCTGGGAGTATCTTGGTTATTCGCGATGAGTGTTTTAGCTGCTGTCAATATGTCTTCTGTTGCTAGTCAGCAAAAGCTAAAGTCAGCAGAAGCTGCACCAATTGCGCCGGCTGCGGTAATTAGTTCTCCTCCCACTCCGCCTGTACCAACGGCTGCGGTGACAACTGCACCGACTGCTGCTGCGACGACTGCACCAACGGCTGCTGCGACGACTGCACCGATTGCTGTTGCGACAACTGCACCAACTGCTGTTGCGACAACCGCACCGACTGCTGCTGCGACAACCGCACCGACTGCTGCTACCTCACAGATTTCTGACAAAGCGCAACTTGATGCGATCGGACAAAAGTTGTACGCACAAATTGACCAAAGTTGGAAAACAACTCCCACCTTTACCGAAAGTTTGACCTATCGGGTCAAAGTCAAGCAAAACGGTGACATCGTTCAATTTGAACCCACAAATAAAGTAGCTAAAGATTTCCTCAAAGATACTCCTCTGCCAGTTTTGCAAACACCTGCCGGTTCCACAGCAGGTACTGAAAAGACTGCTGAATTCCAAGTAACTTTTAGCCCCAGCAATGGTGGCAAATTAGAAGTTAAGACTAGCAAATAGCCAATTGGTGAATAGTCCGACAGGGGGCAAACCCCCTGTCTTGAAGCAAAAATTGATATAAAATGCCACAAAAGCAATAATTACTACAATTAAGAATCTCCTAATTGCAGAAATTCCTAGCTGGTTTCAGGGTATGAAAGAGTCTTGGGAGTAATTGAATCAAAAAGTTGACCAAAGCGTCAGTACCGAATAGGCTAGTGGTCAATTGGGAATCAGGAAATTGCCATAGCTTCCTGCTAAGCACTCTCAAGGTGAATTGGTAAATTCAGATACATTGTTAGTCGGAAGTCTCTGTTCCTACTATAATTGTCAGTTAAGAATTACCAATTAACTTTCAAAATTAGCATCTATAAATTAGCAGATGGAAACTAAAAAAACTCTTTGCCCTTACTGTGGTGTAGGTTGTGGTCTAGAAGTTGTTCCCGACAAAAACCAAGGTTGGAAAGTTCGGGGCGATCGCAACCACCCATCGACTCAGGGCATGGTTTGTGTTAAGGGAGCAACGGTAGCAGAGTCAATTCGCACCGATCGGCTACTTTATCCGATGATGCGCGATACTCTCGACCAACCGTTCCGCCGCGCTAGCTGGGACGAAGCACTAGACGCCATTACCAGCCGCATCCAAACAATTCGCACCACTAGCGGCCCCGATGCTATCTGCATTTATGGTTCTGGTCAATTCGTCACTGAAGATTATTATATTGCCCAGAAACTGCTCAAAGGTTGTCTGGGCACTAATAATTTTGATGCCAATTCTCGATTGTGTATGTCCTCGGCAGTTTCGGGATACATTCAAAGTTTTGGTGCTGACGGCCCACCTTGCTGTTACGACGATTTAGAACTAACAGATTGCGCTTTTATTATTGGTAGCAACACCGCAGAGTGCCATCCAATTATTTTCAATCGATTAGCAAAATACCATAAAAAGCATCCAAATGTCAAGATGATTGTGGTAGATCCAAGGCGGACTCCAACTGCCGAAGCAGCGGATTTACACTTAGCAATTAAACCAGGAACAGATATAGATTTGCTTAATGGAATTGCTTATTTGCTATTGCGCCGACGAGCAATAGATACTGATTTCATTCAAGAATGCACGGCTAATTTCGCAGCTTTTGCTGAAGTTATTAGCAGTTATACGCCGGATGTTGTCGCCTGCCGTTGTGGCATTTCTGTCGGTGACTTAGAAACGGCCGCCAACTACTGGGAACAGTCCCAGCGGGTTTTGTCCCTATGGTCGATGGGCATGAACCAGTCGTCCGAGGGTACAGCAAAGGTGCGATCGCTCATTAATTTGCACTTGATGACTGGTCAAATCGGCAAACCAGGAGCCGGCCCGTTTTCCCTCACAGGCCAGCCCAACGCGATGGGAGGGCGGGAAGCAGGGGGACTTTCTCACTTGTTACCAGGATATCGGACTGTGAAAAATGCCGAACACAGAGCCGAAGTAGAACAGTTTTGGGGTGTGGCACCGGGAACCATTTCGCCAAATCCAGGCCGCACTGCTTGGGACATGATTACCGGTTTGGAAACAGGTGAGGTAGAGATGCTATGGATTGCAGCCACCAATCCCGCTGTTAGTATGCCGGACTTGGAACGGACAAAAGCGGCTTTGTTGCGATCGGCCTTTACCGTATATCAAGAAGCATACTATCCAACAGAAACATCTGCTTACGCTCACATCCTCTTGCCGGCAACGCAATGGAGTGAAAAAACCGGAGTGATGACCAACTCCGAACGTCGCGTTACCCTTTGTGCCGGTTTCGACACTCCTTCAGGAGAAGCCCGCGATGACTGGAGCATTTTCGCCTCAGTGGGCCGCAGGTTAGGTTTTGCCGAACATTTTGCTTTCGACAGCGTTGCAGATGTATATAAAGAGTACGTGCAGTTGACGCGGGGTCGTCCTTGTGACGTCAGCGGCATCAGCCACGAATACTTGCGCCAAGAAGGGCCGCAGCAATGGCCTTGCCGCGAAAATGAGCCAAAACATCCAGCAACAGAGGCCAAACGGCTTTATACTGACCGACATTTCCACACGGACGACGGGCGGGCAAATTTTTCTGCTTATCACTCGCGGGGACTAGCCGAACCTCCGGATCCAGATTATCCATTTGTGTTGACCACGGGGAGGCTTTACGGACATTGGCATACGATGACGCGGACGGGTAGAACTGACAAAATCAATCAATTACACCCCAATCCGTTTTTGGAAATTCACCCCCGTGATGCTGCCAACTTAAAGATTAAGGAGGGAGATTTGCTAGAAGTTCGATCGCGCCGTGGTAAATCACAGTTTCCAGCAAAAGTAACCAAGGCGATCGTTCCAGGTACACTATTTGTACCAATGCACTGGGGTTCCCTATGGGCAGAAGGTGCTGAAGCCAATGCCATGACTCACCCTGAGAGTTGTCCAGATTCCAAACAGCCGGAGTTAAAAGCTTGTGCAGTCCAATTGGTGCGGGTTGGAGCAGAAGTTGAGACAGAAATTGGGGATTTTAATTGGGCGAAATCGACCGTCGCGGTCAGTTCTTAAGCTTGGTTCCCACTTTTGACAGATTCCCAGGCTCTTCCTACGGATTTACATTCCCACCCAAGAGCCTGGGAATAAAAAAACTAAAATTTTTTCCCGGCGTTTTTTCTGCTTTCTTATATGTTTTTCCTTCTTTCTTCTTCCTTCTTCCTTATTCCTTCTTCCTTCTTCCTTCCTTTAAGTCGATCGAGTAGGCAAAACAATTGCACTATACACAAACAGGTGCTATGATCTATGGATAAGGCTTATTTTCGGTAGTATAGTTCGTTCGATCGGCGTCCCTCCGGATTTAATTCTCTACACCCTCTGATTCTGGAGAATGTTCAATGTCAATCTATGTCGGCAATTTATCCTACGAAGTTACGCAGGAGCACCTCAACCAAACTTTTGGTGAATATGGCACAGTTAAGCGCGTTCAGTTACCTGCTGACCGCGAAACAGGTCGGATGCGTGGTTTCGCATTCGTAGAAATGTCTACCGAAGCAGAAGAAGCAGCAGCCATCGAAGCACTTGATGGTGCTGAATGGATGGGTCGCGACCTCAAAGTCAACAAAGCAAAACCCCGTGAAGAACGTGGTGGATCCAATGCCGGCGGCGGTAACTGGGGCGACAACAATCGCTCTTCTCGTCGCTACTAAAGCATCCGAGCTAAATTTTTAGCTCTTTGCTGATAGGTTGACTGGGAAAAAGTCGAAAATCAATCATCGTTGTCTGTTGACAATAGATAATTGCCTTTCCAGAACCGCACCCAGTCTTCAAATCCTCAAAATATTGTTAAACGACAATAGTTTGAGGATTTTTTATGGAAAAAATTAACAAAGCAAACATAAATTTTGGGGATTGCCAAAATCACCAGACAATGAAAAAATCAATAGCAAATCATAATTAAGTCACTGGGTATGCTGAAAAAAATATTTAGGCAACTTTCTAAGTTCGGCAGCGATGAACAATTTCTGCACTTCACCGAAAGTGTAGAAGTATTAGTATCGAAAGTTTTATCTCTGGCGATGATTTTGGTCATAATAGTCAGCGTTGGCGATTTATTAATTTTTCTAACAAAAGAATTAATTAACGACCACCAGACTTTGTTAAAAGACACTTTATTCGTCATATTTGGGTTATTTTTAAATGTTTTAATTGCTTTAGAAATCTTGGAAAATATTACAGCTTATCTGAAAAAGCACGTCATTCAAGTAGAATTGGTCATTGTAACTTCTTTGATAGCCGTATCTCGTAAAATAATTATTCTTGATTTAGAAAAGAAAACCGCAGCCGATTTGATCGGTTTGGCTGCCGCAATTTTCGCCCTTTCCATCAGTTATTTAATAGTGCGGTACAGCAATAAAGAAAATGATTAATATCAGGAATTGGGCATAGGGCATAGGGAATTGGGCATAGGGCATAGGGAATTTTAAACCTTCTTCCTTCTTCCTTCTTCCTTCTTCCTTCTTCCTTCTTCCTTCTTCCTTTTTCCTTAGATTTCAAACAAACCAGGAGGAGGTACAATTTCAATACGACCTTTTGCTAAATCAACAACCGGAACTATCTCTTTCACAAAAGGAATCAAAACCTTTTTTGTTTCCACTGGTTTAGCGCGGGGAGTTTTGTGTTTTTTGCGACGACTATCTTTGTGTTCAACTTTTACAGATACAATTTTAGACCGTTCTGCTTCTATAGCCGCAATTTCAGCCGGAGTTTGAACCAACTCAACTTCCAAAAGGTCATTCCCAGCCGGGATAATCTCACTGACTTTCCCCAAAAGTTCTCCCGTCAATTGGTTGAAAACTTCCATACCAAACAAATCTTGCACATAAAACTCATCTGGTGCGAGATAAGGCCGTGAGCTCTTTTCCACAAGCAACTTGCAACCCCGCAGTGCCTCAGCAGCAGTTCGGTCTTCCACGCCAGAGACCTCTACAGCATACAATCCTTTGCCAGGAATGTAACGACCGCTCAAAAATTCGATCGGTTCCGGCTCAGTTTTATTCGGAAACAACAGCCACCGCTTACCCGGTTCGACAAACCTTTCCGGGAAGTCAGAATCCGGATAGACTCGCACTTCCCCGCCCAAACCTTGAGCTGCTACAATTGTACCGATTTCTATCCACTCAGACTCAGACATATATTCTAATTATTGATAATTGGGAATTGGGAATTGGGCATTGGGCATTGGGCATTGGGCATGGGATTCAACTATAGCTGACATCCGTTAAATCCGTTACAGAATCCGTTGCCGAACTTCTTTCTTTACACCAATCCAGTTCTCAGTGCCACAACTGCTGCTTGCACCCGGTCATCTACAGCCAACTTATTCATAATACCACGAACATGAGTTTTAATAGTATTTGGACTCAAGTAAAGAGCCGCAGCAATTTCAGGATTACTATTACCTTCCACCATTAACCTTAGTACCTCCAATTCCCGCTGCGATAATTGACCAAAAGTAGTTGTAGACGGAGCCACTGGAGGTTTGAGGTGTTCAATTACAGTGCGAGCAATTTGAGGATCAAGGTATATAGCCCCCTCTGCTGCGGCCGCAATAGCAGCTAACAACCTGTCTACAGAAGCACCTTTAATACAATAAGCATCAGCACCACTAGAAAGAGCGGCAATAATTTCAGTTTCTGCCATGTGAGAAGTCAACATCACTACTCGAACTTCGGGTAATTGTGCTTTAATTTGTTGCGTCGCTGCTATCCCATCCAGTCTGGGCAAACCGATATCCATGACAATAATATCAGGTTTTAATCTGAGTGCGGCGGCTACTCCTAAATAGCCGTCTTCTGCCTGTCCGACTATTTCTATGTCTGGACAATCAGCTAAAACTTGCTCTAGCCCTAGTTGCATCATCGGATCATCTTCAACAATTAAAATTCTCATTGTAATTCGTTATTTGTTACTGGTTATTTGTTACTGGTTATTTGTTACTGGTTATTTGTAGGTAAGCAAATATAACCAATAACAAATAACTAATGATTAACTCTTAAGACTTCGATGAACTCTTCTGCTAAAACCACAGTTTTCTGTGGTGGCAAAACTGCTAAACCAGTCGTATTTGCGAGGTTAATTAAATTCGCTGAATTTTGGCTACCCTTGGCAGGTTCAAATTCCCACACTCCGGCAACTAAATACAGTTTACCCCAAACATAGGTTTCGCGCTGACCTTGCGATCGCAATTCAAGCTTACATCGAGCTCGCACAAACTCTGGCCCCCAATCATCCGGGCCAAGTCCAGAAATCTTTCTCAAAGCAGGAACCACAAAGCGCCAACAACATACTAACGCTGAAACCGGATTTCCCGGCAAACCAAAATAGAGACAATCTGAACTTATCATCGACGAATCAGATGTTTTTACATCTCGTTTAAACTGAGCAACAGTTAAAGGTTTACCAGGTTTAATCGCCACAGCACGAATGTGAATCTCTCCTCCCAAATCTGCCAAGATTTTCTCAACATAATCGTATTCTCCTACCGAAACTCCACCAGTAGAAAGCACCACATCTGCTGTCGAAATAGCCTGATTAATCACCTTGGTTAGTTCCTGCTGATTATCTAGAACTATCCCTAATCTGATTACTTCAAATCCCATTTGCATCAACAAAATGGTCAAAGCATACTGGTTTGAGTCTACCAGTTTTCCTGGTGACAAAGGTTGGTCTGGTGATACCAATTCGTCACCAGTGGAAAAAATAGCCACGCGCACACGCCGATAAACCGGGACTTGAATACACTGTGCGGTTGCTAACACTGCAATTTCCGAGGCATTGATAATAGTACCTGGATTTAGCAAAGGTGTTCCTGCTTGATAAAAAGCAGCTTTATGTCTAACAAATGCTTGGGGTTTCTCAGGAGGAATTAGGATAAAAATGCGATCGCCCTTTCGCCTAGTTTCCTCCTGCATTACCACCGTATCAGCACCCGCAGGCATGACAGCACCAGTAAAAATCCGTGCTGCTTGTCCCGGTTGTACAGTATGTTGAGGCTGATATCCGGCGGGAATCTCTTCAACTATATCAAGGGCGATTGGTTTTTCGGTGGTACAGTTTTCCACATCAGCAAACCGCACTGCATACCCGTCCATTGCCGAATTGTCCCAATAGGGAAAATCCAGGGAACTTGTCACGGTTGCAGCCAAAATTCGCCCCGATGCTGCTAACAAGTCTACAGTTTCTACATCCTGCTGACTGTCGAGGGGTTGTGCTAAATTTAGTACGATTGATTCTGCTTCTTGTACTGACAGCATGACTATCCCATTATTTTTGTAACACTTTTGTTAGTTTAGCAAACTATCGGATATTTAGCTGTTATAAATAGCATGACTATTTCTAGCTCTCTTATTAAACTAAATTTTTTGTCGCTATTCCTAATAGTGAGATTAATATTGCCTTTGATTATTGGTATATCTGTAAGTCTTTTCTACAAAGAACTTTCTATCAATCTATTGACAACTAATGATAGTTGTGTGATACAATAGCAAAATTAACGAAAAAATATCAACTCAAAACCTTTTTGCCATATTAATATTTATAGTATCTTCATCGTTGTTCATCTGCGTCCAAAAAATCCAACGCATCCGGATAAAATACCATGATAGCAGCCACCATCAACTTTAATGCGATCGCCCAAACAACCGATGACCAATTTTATCAACTGTGTCGCGAAAATCCCGATGTCAAATTTGAACGCAACGCCAAAGGAGAAATAATCGTCCTGTTGCCCACAGGAGGAGAAACCGGAAACTGTAATTCAGAAATCAATGCTGATTTTGGAATTTGGAATCGACAAAATAAACTGGGAATTTGTTTCGATTCTTCAACCTGCTTCAAATTGCCAAGCGGTGCAAATCGTTCTCCCGATGTTTCTTGGATTAAACAAGAAAGATGGGATGCACTCACTCCCGAACAAAAACAGAAATTTCCGCCTATTTCCCCAGATTTTGTCTTAGAGTTAATGTCGCCGACAGATAGTCTCAAAGAAACCCAAGACAAGATGCAAGAATACATGAACAACCAAGTAAAACTAGGCTGGTTAATTAACCGCAAAACCCGCCGAGTCGAAATTTATCGCCAAGGACAAGAAATAGAAGTGCTGGAATCTCCTACAGAACTATCAGGAGAGGATATTCTGCCCGGTTTCGTGCTAAACTTAAAAACACTGTGGTAATAACTAGAAATATTCCATCTATCAGCGTTCATTTGCGTTCATCTTTTGTATTCATCTGCGGTTAAAAAATCCTATGGAAACCAATACAGAAACCACTACAACCACTGGCTTAACAGCGGAACAGCATAAACAGAAAATGCAGCGCCGCCAAGAAGTGCAATCTGAGCGAATCGCTAACTCCTCGAAAGAAAAAGGTTTAGTGATTGTCAATACTGGTAACGGGAAAGGCAAGACTACGGCGGCTTTGGGTATGGTAGTGCGATCGCTCGGTCACGGATACCGCGTCGCCATAGTACAATTTATCAAGGGAGCCTGGGAACCAGCAGAAAAAGCGGTTTTTCAAATGTGGGAAAAACAGCTAGAGTTTCATGCGATGGGAGAAGGCTTTACCTGGGATACGCAAGACAGAGACAGAGATATCGAAACAGCTCAAAAAGCCTGGGATAAAGCTCTAACTTTTATCTGCAATTCCGAATTTAAATTAGTGCTTTTAGATGAAGTTAACATAGCATTAAAACTGGGTTATTTACAAATAGAACAAGTTTTAGCTGGGCTAGAACAAAAACCTGAAGAAACTCATGTTATTTTAACAGGTAGAGGTGCACCTCCTGCACTAATTGAACGTGCGGACTTGGTGACTGAAATGACTTTAGTTAAGCATCCATTTCGAGAACAAGGAATTAAAGCTCAACCGGGTATTGAGTATTAATAAATGTGGGATAACTTCTTCAATTCTTCAATCCAAAATCCAAAATCCAAAATCCAAAATCGACTATAAGCCTGACAACAACATTAATGTAAAAGTTGACCCTTTACCAAACTCACTCTTGACAGTGATTTCTCCCCCTAACATCAGAGCATATTTCTGGGCAATTGCTAAACCCAAACCAGTACCTCCGTACTTCCGGGTAGTGGAAGCATCAGCTTGAGTAAAAGGTTGAAATAACTTCTTTACCTGTTCCTCGGTCATCCCAATCCCAGTATCGGTACACTTAAAAATTAAACTGTCATAATCCCAACTATTTTCCTCATTTTTAATTCTTTCAATGCTCAGTGTAACTGTCCCATTCCGCGTAAACTTAGCCGCATTGCTGAGTAGATTTAACAAAATTTGAATCAGTTTAGTTTTGTCAGATTTGATGGAACCAATATTATTGATATACTGAATATTGAGGTGATTGGTGTTTTGTGAAAACAAAGGTTGAACAGTTGTTTTAACTTGTTGAATTGCCACTGATAGCTCAAATATTTCTAATATAAGTTCCATGCGGCCTGCTTCAATTTTTGATAAATCTAGAATATCGTTGATTAATCCTAATAAATGATGCCCTGCATTGTGAATTTTTTCCAAATCAATAACAAACTCATCTTCACCCAAATCTAAGGCATCTTCTTTCAGAATCTCGCTGTAGCCGATAATCGCATTGAGAGGAGTTCGTAGTTCGTGGCTCATGTTAGCTAAAAACTGACTTTTCGCCAAATTAGCTGCTTCCGCTGCTTCCTTTGCCTGATAAATTGCTGCCTCGGCCTGTTTTCGTTCGGTAATGTCGCGGACAACCGTGCAAATAATCTCGCGGCCTCCGTAGGAAATGACACTGGCGCTCACTTCTACATCCACGCAAGAACCGTCTCGGCGGCGGTAGAGAACTTCGCCAATTCTGAATTGCTTCTCGGCTAGCAGTAACTGGATATTGCTGTCAATTAAGTCTGGAGAGTAAGCGACGATATCGTAAATAGTTAGTTGCGATATCGCATCGGGGCTGTAATCCAGCAAGTTTCTAAAGGCTGTATTTGCTTCCAAAAGGCGTTGGGTTTTAGCATCCCATAGGAATATACAGTCTGTGGCCTGCTCAACTACGGCTCGGTAGCGCGCTTTTTCTTCAATTTGTTCATTTTCAGCGATCGCGATCGCGCTGAGCATTCCATTGATATTATTGGCAAGGTCAGCCAATTCATCTTCACCAGTCACCGGCAGTCGTACCGACAAATCTTGGCTAGCACTGACGCGGTTAACCCCTTTCGCCAAATCGCTCAGCCGAGACAGTACCAGATACTCCAGTAGCAGGAGAGTACAGCCGATAAAGCCGATTCCAGCTAACCCTACAGATACCAGAAGATATAGCAGACTGGTTTGACCTTGGCGATATGTTTCCCTGGGCATATCCACCCGCAACAGCAACGCGGGTTGGTTGTAAATATCGTTGACTAAAGCGTAACCCGCGATCGCATTTTCGCTCAAAGCACGCACCAAAATCGGTTTCTTTGTGGACAATTTCTGTCGCACTTTTTGGAAGTCAGCAGGTAACTTAGGTTCATTAATGCTGTGTACAATCAGCGGTAGGCGAGTGACTTTAGAAAGCTTCTCAATGCCACCAGCGTCCAAATTGCGTCCAAACACCAGGGTTCCTCGAATTGGACCTTTACTTTTAGTAGTGACAATTGGTCGCGAAGAAATTAGGACTGGTCCTGATGGTAGCATCATGATACCAGCGAGGCTGCTGTCGGTATTAGGGTGCTGCAATATCCGGTCATTTAGAGAAATGTGCTGTTTTAAGGCTTCTGGAACTGGCGTTAGTTTTAGCGTTTCTCTGTCTAAACCAGTACCGTAAACAATTTTGCCAGAAGTATTGACAAATAGGGCTATATTAACTCTCAAATTAGCCAGCCCTTCTGGAATCAAATTTGAGGCAATGAATTCTTTGTTGCGGTTTTGGATAAAACTGTAGGTATCGTCCCAAGCCGACCAGTCAGCAAAGCGTGAATTGAAGTCATCTGCGGTTTGAGTGAATACATTTAACACTCCTTTGACAACCTGAGTGGCTTCTTGTTCCTCGGCTTTGAGTAGGCTAGTCAAAAGGATGCTTGAGGATGTGGCGTACAGAACGCCGGTCAATCCAGCAATGGTAATGCCAACTATCGATAATGTCTTCCGACGCAGTTTCATGTTGCCGAGTATGGTGTGTCCGTCCGAAAGTTTTAACTTGGGAGCAACTTTACCGCAGTTAGTTGAACCGTAACTACTGGTTTGCCGAAGTTTGACTTGTTAAGTAGTATACAGTTTAAATATTCTGACTTCAGGCATGGGAGTTATTTTGTAGATAAAGAAACCCTGTTTTTAGGAAAAATCTGGGCTTTGACGAGGTTTCCGTGCATTTGTAATATGCTATTTTGCCCACACCTGGTCTTGGTGAGCTGTCTTGCAAATAGCCAAGATTCGCTGATCATTGTCGCTGACGGTGGGGATTGGATGATACTTTTGCAGGTCTACTGAGTAGGGAGAGGTAGTGCCGTCGTAAGTGTCTACTACTGTTAAATTTAATTGAGTTGTTCGTTCTAGATTACCGTAGAAACAGTAAAAAGCAGACCGAGGTAGGTAAAAAGCGCCGACTACTTTATGTTGTCGCACTTCAAATACAAAATACTCTTGTTTAATTTCGTTTGGCTTGGGTGACTGACCGTAGAGGTAAATACCCTGTTTTAGGTGGATGCTAGCTGAATCGGGGGCTGAATTTGGGAGAGTCCGATCGCCCAAAGCCGATTTTAACTCGAAATGTTCTGCTCTATTTGAATTTCGCCAGCCAATTTCCATCTTGGAAGTGGAGAATGCGGTGCGAATGTTACCGGGAAAGAGGATAAGTGCGATCGCAAATACTTCTAAACTACTCGTCAATAGGCTGCTACGCATATAATTTGCCTGTGATTGCTAGTTAAAAAGAGTTTAGATTTTCAGGGAAATCTAAACTCTTTTTAGTGACTAGCTTGCTAAGTATTCTCGGACTTGAGATTGGCGACGCCGCAGGTGGGCGAGGGCTTGATGTTCTAGTTGCCTAACTCGTTCCCGGCTAAGGGTGAGCCGTTCTCCGACTTTTGCTAGAGACATTTCGATGCCGTCTTCTAAGCCGAAGCGCAGAATTATGACATCTCGTTGCTGAGGGGTAAGTTCTGATATCAAAGTATTCAGATCTTGCCGCAACAATTCCGAAGTAATGTAATTGTCGGGAGATGCGGTTTCGTCTTCTAGGAGTTCTTGCAGTTCGGTATCTTGGTTGTCTCCTACGCGCAAGTCCAAGGAAACTGGATGCCTAGACATCAGTAGATATTCGCGAATTTGGGAAGGGTTCAGTTCCAACACGGAAGCAATTTCTGCTGGTGTGGGAGAGCGGCCAAACTGCTGGGTGAGTTCCCGCTGTACTTTTTTGATTTTATTAAGTTTTTCGGTAATGTGAATGGGTAATCGAATGGTGCGGGCGTGTTGGGCGATCGCGCGGGTAATTGCTTGCCGTATCCACCAGTAGGCGTAGGTAGAAAATTTGTATCCCCGCATCGGGTCAAATTTTTCGACTCCTCGTTCTAAACCGAGGGTGCCTTCTTGAATTAAATCCAAGAATTCCATGTTGCGTTTCTGGTATTTTTTGGCGATCGCAACTACTAGGCGCAGATTCGCTTCAATCATTTTTTGTTTGGCGCGCCGTCCTATTTGCAATATGCGGCTCATTTCAGCTTCCGTCAACTCCATTTCGGCCGCCCACTCTTCGGGAGTCAAATCTCGCTGCCATTCTTTAGCAAGTGCTTGTTTTGCTTCGATTAATTTCATCATTTGCTGCACTTGCTTCCCTAAAATAATTTCTTCTTCTCGGGTAAGTAGTGGCACGCGACCGATCTCGTGCAGATAGGTACGAACCGTATCCGTTGAGGAGTATGACCGAGTGCTAGTGCGATCGGCTTTCACTGTTTTGGTTTTAGGGGTCGTGGTGGACATGGTGAGTATTGCACTCCTTGTAACAACAGATAAAAAGTTGGTGATACCCTGTCCCACTTTTGCAAGTGGGATACAGACTGCTACAGGGGGAGATGTTTCTCCTCCTGTTTATTGGTAACGATCGGTAGAAGCTTTTTGTTCGGGATTACTTTTCAGCTTGATTTTCTAGCAATCCTGGTTGATTTTCAGTAGCTCGCTAGCTTTAACGGCTAGTTCAAGGCGAAGTGAATTTAAGTTTACTTTTCTCAATATTATTCCAAATTTTGAGGATCGTAAAGGGTAAAAACCTCTGTCTTAAGGT
>JAYTZD010000616.1:0-2423 GCA_043742065.1 Oscillatoriales bacterium | reverse complement strand
CTGATTACCTTCTGGATGCGATGATTGCCGACAACAAAAAAACCGGGCGAGAGTTGCGCTTTGTGTTGTTGGACAAAATTGGTCATTGCTACAACCCTGAAGGAGACTTCTTGGTAACAATTGACCTAGAGTTAGTCACAAAAATTGTCGAAAGTTTCATCCAACGCCAGCAGCAGAAAAAAAATGTCAAGACTCACGACTTGCTTGTACACGCCTAGAATGCCGAGTAACTTTGCTGAAGTACGTAAGCCCTAACACCTCGATTCCAAGGTAAACCAATAATAATGCTGAACTCAGCTCTGACAAGCTGAGTTCGGCTGGAATACCTCACTCAATTATAACAAAGCCTGTCCATTGCAGGCAGGCTTTTATTTCCTCGGTCTGGTTGCAGCAAAATGAGTTGTTGAAATTCTTGGCGCCGCAGGTTAGGCGTTAAGCCATAGCAGAAAGAAGAAGGAAGAAGTCGATGTGAAAATCCAATCTAGGTCTATGTATCCGATCGATTCAACAACTGTAGGACTTTTGATTGAGAGAGGGAAGAGTTTTTAGTATGCGCGCTGTTCGGTTCGATCGCTTTGGTTTTCCCTCGGAAATTCAGATTCAAGAGCTTCCGCATCCTGTTTTGCAACCGGGCGAAGTGCTGGTGGAAATTCAGGCAGCATCTGTCAATCCCAGCGATGTCAAAAATGTGATGGGAAAGATGAAGGGGACAACTCTTCCCCGCACGCCCGGTAGGGATTTTGCTGGTGTTGTGGTTGAAGGGCCGCCGCATTTGACTGGTACTGAGGTTTGGGGGACTGGTGGCGATATTGGATTTACTCGCGATGGCTCTCATGCTTCGCACATTGTGCTCCCTGTTGAGGCTGTAGCGCCCAAGCCGCGAAATCTATCGGTGCAGCAGGCTGCGACTGTTGGTGTTGCTTACATAACAGCTTGGTTGTGTGTAATCGAGACTGCTCGGTTGCAGGCTGGAGAAACTTTGTTGGTTGTGGGTGCTACGGGTAGCGTCGGCAGTGCTGCGGTGCAGATTGCTAAGTGGAAGGGAGCGCGGGTTCTGGGTACGGTACGGCGTGAATCCGATCGCTCTGGGGTTCTCGAAGCTGGTGCTGATGTGGCGATCGATCTGGAGGCCCAAGACCTTCGTGATGCGGTTTTGAGTGCTACAGAAGGCTTGGGAGTGTCTGCGGTATTGGATACAGTCGGCGGTTCAATCCTGGAAATGTGTTTGGGCACGCTCAGCCGCAAGGGTCGGGCGATCGCGATTAGTGCTCCTGCCGATCCGAGAATTAGCTTTGATTTGCGCGATTTCTACCGTCGGGAATTGCGACTGTTTGGTGTAGACAGCCGCACCCTCGATGCGATCGCGTGCGGGCAGATGTTGGCAACAATCGCCCCTGGTTTTGAAGAAAATGCTCTGCGTCCACCTGCGATCGCACCCTATCCTTTGGCAGATGCAGCAGCAGCTTACGAACAAGTGCTGAATCGAACCGGTACTAGCAAGGTGGTTCTGATTCCTTGAGGAAATCGACAAGATTAGAGAGATTAAACAATTGAAAACAGCAACTCATCCTTACAAAGACCAATCTCCTCAGAAGGTATATAAAGATCAGAATCTTCAAATCATTATTGCTATTACTTTGATGGCGCTTTTAGGTTCAAGCAGTATTGGGCCGGCTTTGCCTTCACTGGCTCAAGATTTCAAGATTCCCCCCCAACAAATTGGTCTCGCGATCTCAGTGTTTGTGCTGCCCATTGCACTGGGTACTCCGGTGGCTGGGGTGCTGGCCGATCGCTTTGGCAGAAAACTAATTTTAGTGCCTTCTTTGCTGTTATTTGCGATCGCGGGAGCGGCTTGCGCGTTCGCTCCAAATTTTCGGACATTTTTGGAATTGCGTTTTGTGCAAGGCATCGGTGCCGCAAGTTTAGAGTCTTTGGCGCTGACGTTAATCAGCGATCTCTATAACGGAAAATCGCTGACAGCAGCAATGGCATTTAACGGTACTGCGATCGGCATGAGTTTGGCAGTGTATCCCTTGATTAGCGGAGGATTGACTGTACTGGGATGGCGGTATCCTTTTCTGATGCCGTTGACCGCTATTCCGATCGGACTATTGGTGCTATTTTACCTGAAAATACCCAACTTACCAAAGCAGGAAAAATTCGAGTTAGGAGCATATTTGCACAATATTTGGCGCAGTATCAACAATCGTATGGTGATGGGATTGCTGTTTGCAGTGCTTTCTTTGTTCATTCTTTTGTTTGGCGCTTATTTTACCTACATTCCGATCCTGGCTCACAGCAATCTGGGTGCTTCTCATGTGACGATCGGCATTATTCTGGCAAGTATGGCGCTTTCGCTTGCCTTTGTCTCTTCCCAACTAGGATTATTTGCCCAAAGGATTTCGGAACTAACGCTGATTAAA
>JAYTZD010000615.1:0-4864 GCA_043742065.1 Oscillatoriales bacterium | reverse complement strand
CTACAGCCTTCGATAGCAAAGCCGTCATCGTCACACCTTTCGGCTTAATTTGCTTGTAGAGTTTATCCAGATTATCCGTGGTAATTGTATAACCAACTCGGAAACATGGCACGCTCAAACTTACCGCCATGTTACGCACAACGGCATTTTGCAACGCATTCATTGGCACAGTTTGGCCCGTCATCGCCATTGCTGGAACAGGTTGTGGTGCGGGCTTAGCTGCTGGTGCGGGTGCTGGTGTTGCTTGTGGGGGCGCTGCGGGGACTGTCACCAGTTGCTGAACAACAGCGGGTTGAGCTTTACCTGCGGCGGCTTCCACATCCTCTGCGACAATCCTGCCGTGGGGGCCGCTACCTTTGAGAGAATTCAAATCTACTTTAAGTTCTTTTGCCAACTTCCGAGCTCGCGGAGAAACGACACTGCGGCCGTTTTGGCGACTGACATTTTGCTGCAAACCTGGGGCCGAATTTGTTGCTGCTACGGCTGGTGTGGCTGCGGCTGGTGCGGCTGGTGTGGCTGGGGCGGCGGATCCTTGTTTTTGAGCCTCGGCAATTTCGGCTTCAGTTTCTGCAACTAGGGCGATCGCAGCTCCCACCGGAGCAACTTCCCCCGCAGGTACCATAATTATTGCTAAATAACCTTCGTAGAAAGACTCGACATCCATGTCGGCTTTGTCCGATTCAACTACTACTACGGTTTCGCCTTTTTCTACTTTGTCCCCAGCGGATTTAACCCAGGAAACAATTTTGCCCTCTGTCATGGTAGAACTCAAGGCTGGCATGAAAACTTCGCGAATCATTTGTAAAAAGTCCTTTTTAGTTACTAATAGGTATTTGGAAATTGGGAATTGGCAATCGGGAATTGGGAATTGGGGAATTGGGGAATACTGAGTGTAGTCGAAGTGGGCATTTCGACTACGCTCAATGACCATTTCGACTATGCTCAATGACCGGAAGTATCCTAACCACCTTGGCGGTTGCTATAACAGTTAACAGTTAACAGTTAACAGTCAACATCACCTGACGGTGCAACCGGAAATGATATCACCAATTTCTAAATATCACCTCGAATTTCTTCGACAATGCCGTCACGGAGGAGAACTTCTACTTGCATTTTTTGAATCAAGTTTTCTCCTAAGCCGACAGTGAATGTACCGTCAATTTGACCTTGACTCACTTCTTGTTCTAGGTCTAGTACCTGCACTTGCTGGAGTTGTTGCAGACTTTGGTTCTTCTGTTCTAGCAGTTTACTTTTCTCTTGATTCACCTGCCCTTGAATGTTTTCTATTTGCTGCATTACCTGTGGACCTGGTGGTTGCAGATTTTGCTTTTGGATTTCAGAAATCATCCGCTGCCCTTGCATTTCTAGCTGTTGTAGCTGAGAATCTGTTTGATTGATTTGAGCTTGGAGTTGCTGTTGAGCTTCTTCTTTCCAACGGGGAGTAACGATGACTTTAACGTTAATCGATCGCTTCAATTCTAATTGTGGTTCCATAAAGTTGTTACTTGTTACTTGTCAATTGTTACTTGTTACTTGTCAATTGGGAATTGGGAGTTGGGAATTGGATGCGACTAGCTGCTAGTTGCTAATTATTCAAAAGCTATTAGCCTTCAGCCTGTCCCCGTCTTCAATCCCCTGTCGCTTGTCCCGATTCCCGATGCCCTGAGAATATTTTCAAAACATCCCGTCAATCATATCGCGGTAGTGTTCCGTCACAACCGGACGCTTGATTTTCAGGGTTTGAGTCAGCATTCCATTTTCCATCGAAAATGGTTCCAAAATCAACCGGAACGGGCCAACGCGATCGTCCGCGCGGTATCCAGGGCGATTTTGCACCTCCCGGTTCAATTCTTGGCGAAATAAGTCTTGAATTGTCTTGCTATTCCAGTCAATTTCGTGTATGGGAGGATTCTGAGTTTCTGCCCACTTCTGGACGGCTTCTGCATTGGCTACGATTAAGGCTCCGACAGATTTCTGGTCTTGACCGACTAGCATAATTTGGTCGATGTAGGGGCTGCGGATACAAGCATCTTCGATCGGCTGAGGTTCGATATTTTCGCCGTTAGTCAGGACGATCGTATCTTTTGCCCGCCCAGTTAAAATTAAATCATTCCCTGGCGTCAGCCAGCCTAAGTCCCCGGTATCAAACCAGCCTTCGGGGTCGATCGCCTTGGCAGTCGCTTCAGGATTAAGATAATAACCGGCCATGATTTGTGGCCCGCGCGCCAAGACTAAGCCACGTTGACCGATCGACAGTTGTTGCTTAGTATCAGGATCTACTATTTTAACTTCCGTATGGGCGATCGGCTGTCCCGCCGAACCTTTGAGATTGTGCCAAGGGCGACGCACCGTTAAAACAGGCGAAGTTTCGGTCAAACCGTATCCGACTAACAAGCCGATATTCGCTATTTCAAAGAAATTGTCCAAGTGCGCGGCCAGAGAACCACCGCCACTAATTGCCCATTTGAAACGTCCTCCCGTAGCTTCCCGGACTTTTTGGTAAACCAGTTTTTCAGCCACAGCGTGCACGGGTGACAATAGAATGCTTTTGATGCGGGCGGTCAGTTTTTCCGAAGCAGAAGCAGGTTTTAAACTGAGAGTCAATCCTTGGAAAATGCGACGAGATTCTATGTATTGCTGACTAGCAGATAACAGGAAGTTAACCAATTTTTGTTTATTAGCTGGCTGTTCCCGAAATTGCTTTTGTACTGCCTCGTAAATCGATTCCCAGATGCGCGGAACGCTGATCATGTACTGGGGTTTGTAAGTTTTAAAATCTTGTTTGAAATAGCGAATATTGGTGTAAATCTGTGTACATCCTTGGGAAAGCATGAAGTATTCGACAGTGCGTTCGTAGGCGTGCCAACTGGGCAGAATGCTGAGGACACCTTCGCCGACTTCTGGCTGGAGAATTGTGCCGAAAGTTGTGATTTGATGTAGCAGGTTGCCGTGGGTTAGCATCACACCTTTGGGTTTGCCGGTAGTACCGCTGGTGTAAAGCAAAGTCGCGAGGCCTTGAGGCTTGTGGTTGCTGGGTTTGAGGGCGCGGTTTGCCCCTGTGGCGATGACTTGGGAAAATTTGACTGTGTTGAGGGTTTCGCTGGCTTCTGGTTCTTCGTCGGAGAGGAGGACGATGAGTTGGATGGGCAAATCGGGGAGGCTATTTTGGAGTTTTTTGAGTAATGCGCGGTTTTCGACTACCAAAGCGGTGCAGCCACTGTCTTTGATGATGTACAGGAGTTCTTCGGGGTCGGCGGTGGCACCTCGGACGGCGTTGGCGGCCCCGGCCATCATGATGCCTTGGTCGGCTATGAGCCAGCGGGGGCTGTTGTCTGCGAAGAGGGCGACGCGGGGAGGGACTGGTTCTGCTGGATTTGGTTCGATGCCGAGGGCTTGGAGGCCTGCTGCGAACTGTTGGATTTGTTGGTACAGGTCGGTGTAGGTGAGCTTGATTTCGGGCTGGGTGTGGGGATCGTGGAGGGCGACTGTTTGACCGAATTTTTGTTGGACGATCGCCCAAATTTCGGGTACTGATTGGATGGAGGTGTAATCGATCAGGCGGCTGAGGTTAGCGCGATCGCGATCGGTCATTTGAGATGATGTGTAAGATTCTGAGCGGTTCATCGGGTATTTTCCTCGGTTTTGGGAGATAAAGTTATTGGTAGAAGTTTAATATCAGAGCTATTTTAGAGCTTTGTGGCAGTCTCGTGACAGTTTGTAAACCTGCCGTTGTCTATTTAGAAAATTAGGGATATCAGATGATGAGATTTATAGTTGGACAGAAACACATGAATTTATCAAGGTTGATAATAGTTGCTTTTAGTGCGATCGTAGCATTATCTGGAAATGGACTCGGAGCGAAGGCCGAAGAAACGCGATCGGGAAATAGTATACGAACATTTGCTGATTGGTGTCGCCAAGAAGCTGATTTGAGTCCTGAAACTAAACATACTGTTGAGGTGCTGTTGAAGATAGCAGGGACTACTGAGTGCGATGCGGCCGATCGGAAACTTTCTCTTCTCACGGAACTAAACCTCTACAAAAATCAAATCAGCGACATTAAGCCGCTAGCATCCTTGACTAACCTGACTTCGCTCAGCCTCATCAACAATCAAATCAGCGACATCAAACCGCTAGCATCCTTGACTAACCTGACTTTGCTCTGGCTCGAAGGAAATCAAATCAGCGACATCAAACCACTAGCATCCTTGACTAACCTGACTTTGCTCTGGCTCCAAGGAAATCAAATCAGCGACATCAAACTGTTAGCGTCCTTGACTAACCTGACTGATCTCAGCCTCATTAACAATCAAATCAGCGACATCAAACCGCTAGTATCCTTGACTAACCTGACTGAGCTCTGGCTCGAAGGAAATCAAATCAGCGACATCAAACTGCTAGCATCCTTGACTCACCTGACTTCGCTCTGGCTCATCAACAATCAAATCAGCGACATCAAACCGCTAGCATCCTTGACTCACCTGACTGAGCTCTGGCTCAACGGAAATCAAATCAGCGACATCAAACCACTAGCATCCTTGACTCACCTGACTAAGCTCTGGCTCATCAACAATCAAATCAGCGACATCAAACCCTTGCAATCCTTGACTAAACTGACTTCGCTCTACCTCAGCGGAAATCCGATCGCACCCAAGACTTGCCCTCTCAAGCCAGAGTCTATCTGTAAGTGGGAACCACAAGCTAAACCATAAAACTTTACAGTTTAGAAAATTAGCCGATCGAGTACGATCGCCAGTTCGAGTCGCACATCGGCTTCAGTCAGAGGGAGATTGTCGGGAAGGTCGATCGGTTATCATCGAGATATCCATAAATCTAAAATAAAAGTGTTTACTTATCATGCCAA
>JAYTZD010000614.1:0-21517 GCA_043742065.1 Oscillatoriales bacterium | reverse complement strand
GGCGATCGCACTGCAATACTTTTCGGCAAATTGAGGCTGTGCAACTCCAGCAATAATTATCCCTCTGCTGCATTGTTGCCATTTTTGAATTGTGGAGTAAATAACTTGTATTGTGGTACGGGCATCTTGCCCGTCTCCTGTTGTGGTACGGGCATCTTGCCCGTCTCTGGAAGTTGGCAGGCAAGATGCCTGCCCCACAATAGAAGTTTCTCCTACAATAATCGGTTCTAATCCTGCAAAGAAATCTTCTGAATTAAATTGTGTTTCTAAAGCTTCCACCGCAATGTCTGAAACGGGTATAAGTGGATCGCGAAAGGGGATGTTGAGGTGAACTGGGCCTGGTGTGGGAAATTGCGATCGATCCCAAGCATACACGATTGTCTGTCGCAAATAACCTAACATTGCTATTTCCGCAGAAGGTATGGCTAATTCGACTTGCCAGTTGGGATAATTGCCGTAGATTTTCACTTGGTCGATCGCCTGTCCGGCATGGCAATTGCGCAGTTCTGGAGGTCGATCGGCTGTGAATATTAGCAACGGAATTCGACTTTCTCTGGCTTCTATGATAGCAGGATAAAAGTTAGCTGCGGCGGTTCCAGATGTGCAAATCAGTGCGGTTGGTAAACCAGATTTTTTGGCGATTCCTAATGCAAAAAAGCTGGCTGAACGTTCGTCGAGTATGGGAATAGTTTCTATTTGGTGGTTCTGGGCAAAGGCTATTGTTAATGGTGCCGATCGCGAACCGGGACAAATCACGGCTGTAGTTAATCCTACACGTTGTAAAGTCTCTACTAATATTGAAGACCAGAGGGTGTTTGTATTACGAAAATCAATCATTTTTATAATATATTGCTAAACCAAAGCATTTAAAAGTGGTTGTAATTTGAGCTGAATTTCTGCTAGTTCTTTTTCCGGTTCCGAACCCGCAACTATACCAGCACCAGCATATAGTATAGCCCGATCGCCATTGATTAATGCCGATCGAATCCCCACCGCAAATTCCCCATTACCACGGGCATCTATCCAGCCAATGGGTGCTGCGTACAAAGAGCGATCGCACGTTTCGCACTGTCGAATTTGCTCTAGGGCGATATCTCTCGGTACACCGGCCACCGCTGGGGTTGGATGCAGTTGTGCTAAAATCTTTAATAAATGAATACCAGTCGGAATTTGAGCAGTTATGGGTGTCCACAAATGCTGAATGTTTGATAGTTGTAGAAGTCTCGGAAGTGGGGAAAAATTCGGAGTTATACCGAGTTTAGACAAGCGCTCAACTATAAAATCAATCACAACTTGATGTTCTCTAATATCTTTTTCACTCTGCAATAAACCTTTCGCTAAAATCGCATCTTCGGCTTCTGTTTTCCCCCTCGGTGCTGAACCAGCTAAAGCATCTGTTGATAATTGATTATTGTGAATGCTAATTAAGCGTTCGGGACTGGCACCAATAAAGTTTTGACCTTTGCCGTTACTGGTTGAAAATATATAGCAACCTGGATAACTGAGGCGCAAGTTGTTCAATGAATCGATCACACTAAAACTGGCTTGAGAAATTACATTTATGGCTTGGGATAAAACAATCTTACTAAAATATTTAGACTCGATCAATTCTAGGGCAGACTTGACAGATGTTTTAAATTGAGTGGCATCATTTACAGGTATTTGTTTTAAAAATATCGAATTATTGATATAGTTAGTTAATTTAGGATATTTGCGAGATCCAATTTTATCAAAAGTTTGCCAAATATTTTCAGCGATATTTTTAACATTTATATCTTTTTCTACCAGGGCATTTGCGACGAGAATGCAGCTATCTTGCTGTCGAGAAATCTGCCATTTTGGTAAAAATATGGTGGCGGGCGGAAAGTAAGAATTAGGCGCAATATTATCATCGAAAAAAGCAAAGCTGCAAAAAAAGTGAGGCCCGCTAAATGGCAATAGTTCCGCACCAATTGTAATTGTACTGGCAAGTGTTGAACGAATAAAGTTTTGCGCTAAGGTAAATCTATCGCTTCCGGCTACGGTGAGATGGATTGCCGAATCTAGGGCGGCAATTGCAAAACTTTTGTCTGGAATAGGGTCTTTTTTTTCAAAGTAAAAATGGCGCTGACAAGGTTCGGAAATCTCTTGCAGTACAGCTAGCGGATCGAGGGGATAAATCTCATGAGAAATACTAACTATTTTTGTTTGATATTTGTCAGTTAAAGACTGCTGGCAATCTAACAGCAACTGATGCAGTTGATTGCGGTCTTGCAAGAGATTAGCACGGTGCGGTATTACTGTCATGAAATCGAGAATAGCAGATTTGTCAGCAAGAGTGCGAGTTTGTCCCGCTAGAACCCCTATTTCGATCTAAGCACGGGGTGGCGATCGCCCAACATCACTTTTCGCGTTTTCCTCTACAACTGGGCAAATTAACAGACGAGAGGTCGATCGCACGAAACATTTAGACACAAAACTTTATAGATCGATCGCCTAAGTGTCGCAAAAGTCGTTAGCGTTAGCGAAGCGATCCGAAGGAAAGCGATCCGTTCGCCGAAGGCGTTCCCGAAGGGTAGGAAAGCCCTCGTAGAGGATCGCCCCACAGACGTTTACAGACGGGATACTTCCACAGTTTCAGTACCCCCACAGCCTCTGAATAGATGCCTCGCACGCACTCAACCGGATACAAAGTACACCTACTGAACCCATAAAATTGTAAAATTACTAGACTGCTATTAATTGAATCAAGTTTGTATAATGACAACACAGTTAATTGAACGTCCAAATAGTAAACTGTGGCTAGCGGCAATCAAGCCACCCATGTACAGCGTTGCCGTGATTCCTATTTCAGTAGGAACTGCCAT
This sequence comes from Oscillatoriales bacterium, assembly GCA_043742065.1. Taxonomy (GTDB): domain Bacteria; phylum Cyanobacteriota; class Cyanobacteriia; order Cyanobacteriales; family Microcoleaceae; genus Microcoleus. Next base: position 18,671 of record JAYTZD010000614.1, on the reverse strand, counting down.
TGCTTTTGCCGCAACTAAAACGATTAATTCGTTAATATTTTCGACTTTTTTAATGTCAGCTATTTTAATTATAGCATGGCTGAATCTCACTAATGATGTATTTGACTCGGAAACCGGGATAGATAAAAACAAAGCACATTCCTTGGTTAATCTAACCGGAAATAAAGCTTTAATTTTCTGGTTGGCTAATCTATTTCTAGCTTTGGGAGTGTCGGGAATCTGCGCTATTTCCTGGTGGCAAAAAGACCCAATGGTGATTTTTTTGGTAGTTTTATGTTGCGCCCTCGGCTACACTTATCAAGGGCCTCCTTTTCGTCTTGGCTATCAGGGTTTAGGCGAGTTTATCTGCTTTTTTACCTTCGGGCCCCTAGCACTTGCTGCTGCTTATTACAGTCAGACTCAAACTTGGTCTACTACCAATTTTGCAGCTTCGACAATCGTGGGAATTACGACGAGTATCATCTTATTTTGTTCGCACTTTCATCAAATTGCGGATGATGTGGCGGCGGGTAAAAAATCGCCGATTGTGCGACTTGGTACAAAGAAAGGTGCTCAGTTGTTGCAGTGGTTGTGCGGTAGTATTTATGCTTTGACTGTGCTGTTTGTGGCGTTGCGAATGTTCCCAATTTGGACGCTGTTGATTTTTGGGAGTGTGTTTTTTGCGATCGACCTTTGCCGCCATGTCACAGACTATCACGACCAACCAGCCAAAGTCAGCAACTGTAAGTTTATTGCTGTCACCCTGCATTTTGTGAGCGGTTTGCTGCTGGCGTTGGGGTTTGTTTTGTAGATTTGGCGATCGTCGATAATTCCGGTAAAATAGAATTATGGTTCGTAGTGAGGACTTCAGTCCTTTCTGCAAGATTTTAGTCAATCTGGACTAAAGTCCTTACTACAAACAGTTTGATCTTGAATCACCAACAAGGAGAAGCAAATCATGAGTACGCCAGTAGAAATTAGCCCAATCCTGACCCTAAAAGAAATTTTTAGTCTGTATCCTGATGAGTGGGTGCTAATTGCTTACACTGAATTAGATGAGGATTTGAGTATAATTCGAGGTGAAGTTTTAGCACACTCACCGGAACGCGATTTACTGTACAATAATGCTTTGTCAAGGAAGGGAAAATCGGTGGCAATAGAGTACACTGGCCCTATCCCTGAAAATTTAGCAGCTATGTTGTAACAACAATGTCAAATTATCAAAAAGTTTATCGCTTGTTGCCTTACGGACGCAATTTGCTCACGGCGCAAGCAACCATTGGTGGAAATAATGGTGAGGCTAATGAATATCGGGTACGTTTATTGGTGGATACGGGAGCCAGCTACACAATATTGCCAATTAAAACATTAGAGGATCTCGGTTACGATACACGTAATCCTCTACGCAGGCAAGAAATCTTTACAGGTCAAGGAAGAATCTATGTTCCTGTAATTAATGTATGTTGGTTTAATTGCGTCGGTCAGTTCATAGAAAACTTTGACGTATTTGCCCACAATATACCGCCAAATCTTCGTATAGATGGTCTTCTTGGTATGGATTTTCTCACTCGTTTTCAAGCAGTCATATCTGTTGGCGATGCGGAAATTAGATTTCAGTAAATATGGACAAATCTAAAAGTTATCAATTTCACTATTCTTTAACTAACAACAGAAATCAGCCACTAATTTTATTACTCCACGGATTCACCTGCGATTGTCAAGACTTTAGTCCGATAATTTCCTTACTATCTCAAAGTTATTGCTGTCTAGCAGTTGACCTTCCCGGTCACGGAAAAACCAAAATCATCGGTGATGAAAGTTGCTACAATATTTCCTATACAGCCCAAGCATTAATCCACTTATTAGATGATTTACAAATAGACAAATGTTTGTTATTAGGTTATTCAATGGGCGGGCGATTGGCACTCTACATGACATTGCATTTTCCTGACAGATTCGAGAAAGTAGTGCTGGAGTCAGCTTCGCCGGGATTGAAGACAGAAAAAGATCGATCGCACCGCCTGCAATCCGATTTTCACACAGCACAAAATCTGGAAAATAGCAATCTTAAAGATTTTTTATTAAGTTGGTACGATCGACCTTTATTCAAATCCTTAAAAAAATCTCCCAACTTCGATCGACTCATAGAAGCCCGTTTAGCAAATAACCCGATCGAATTAGCAAAATCCCTCCGCAACATGGGAACCGGCAACCAGCCCTCTCTCTGGGCACAACTAGCACAAAATCAAATTCCTCTCCTCTTGCTAGTGGGAGAATATGATCATAAATTTAAAACTATAAATACCGAAATTGCAAATTTGTGTCCTGCAGCTAGTCTTAAGATTGTAGCAAAAGCCGGTCACAACATTCACTTTGAAAATATTGATCAATTTGTCGCAGTTGTGAGACAATTTTATGATTAATAGGACTTACACAAAACTCATGTGTCATTTTGAGTCTTGCGGTTCGCTGTATTCAAGGGTAAACTCCAAATCAAGCGAGATTCTTCGCTTCACTCAGAATGACAAAATTACATTTAAATGCGTAATCCCTAGATCAATTAAAAATTAAATGCTTTATCAATTCGAGTTTCGGACTTATCAACGAAAATTCAACCGTCCATTACGAACAAGTCACGGCATTTGGGATATTCGAGAAGGTATTATCCTCAGAGTTACTGACGAAAATGGTCAAATTGGTTGGGGAGAAATTGCTCCGTTGAGTTGGTTTGGTTCCGAAAGTTTTGAGCAAGCTTTAGACTTTTGTACCTCGTTGCAAACTCATATTTCAGAAGCAACTATTTTCGCTATTTCCGCTGAGTTGCCTGCTTGTCAATTTGGCTTTGAGTCGGCACTATCAAACGAGAAAAATTCACCCCCCCCAGCCCCCCCTTGCCAAGGGGGGGAGCAAATTGGAAGTTTAATTTACCCTTGCGAAGGTGAGAAAAAACTGAGTCAGTACAGTGGTTTATTGCCAGCAGGAGAAGTGGCTTTGTCTGTTTTACAAATGCTTTGGAAACAGGGCTTTCGGACGTTTAAATGGAAAATTGGGGTTGCTGCAATTGAGGAAGAATTAAAGGTTTTTCAGCAATTAGTCAAAGCAATGCACGATTTAGGAGATGAAGAAAAAGCACTTTTACGATTAGATGCCAACGGCGGACTCAATTACTCGCAAGCTGAAACATGGTTACAAGCTTGTGATAATGTGTTAGAAATTCCCAATTTTTTTGTAAGTGTTGAATTTTTAGAACAGCCGTTAGCTGTGACACAATTTAATGAAATGCTAGCATTGAGTGCTGCGTACAAAACTGCGATCGCGCTAGATGAGTCAGTCGCCAATCTCGATCGCATCCAAGAATGCTACAATCAAGGCTGGCGGGGAATTTTCGTCGTCAAACCTGCGATTGCTGGTTCCCCATCCCAACTACGGAAATTTTGTCAAACCCACAAGATAGACGCCGTTTTCTCGTCAGTATTTGAAACCCAAATAGGCAGACAAGCAGCATTGAATTTAGCAATAGAATTATCTCTTAATTCTAGAGCATTAGGCTTCGGTACCGATGACTGGTTCGACGACAAAAATCAAGAAACCTGGTTAAAGCATCTATGGCAACAAATGTAACAACAAATATTTTGGATATTGCATCCAGATTACCCGATAATTGGCTGATTGGTGGTGATAGTCGCGAGATTGTTGAAATATGCGATCGCACATTTCAACAAATCACCCAAAATCAATCACCGCAAACACCACAAACAATCTTCATAGCAGAACCAGAACCCATACAATTCATTGCCAGTTTCATTGCAGCTTGTGCCACCAAATCCCAGATTTTTCTCTGCAATCCCAATTGGGTAAAATCAGAATGGCAACAAGTTTTCGATTTAGTCAAACCAGACATCATTCTTGGCAAAAACACACTCCAAAATCTCACTGAAATAGGATTCATCGCATCTCCACTCCACAGACACAAAAACAATCCCCAATCCCCAATTACCAATTACCAATTACCATTAATCATGATTCCCACCGGCGGTTCGTCAGGGAAAATCCGTTTTGCCATCCATACTTGGGAAACACTCACCGCATCAGTCCAAGGTTTTCAACAATATTTTGAAATTGAAAAAATTAACTCATTTTGCGTTTTGCCATTATATCACGTCAGCGGTTTAATGCAATTTATGCGTTCCTTTACCACCGCAGGAAAACTGGCAATTCAGTCATTCAAAGAATTAGAAACTGGTCAAAAATGCAATATTGAACCAGAAGAATTCTTCATTTCCCTAGTGCCAACTCAACTGCAACGCCTGCTGCAAAATCCCGATACAACTAATTGGCTTTCCCGATTTCATACCGTACTTTTGGGCGGTGCTCCCGCTTGGCCAGAACTTTTAGAAATAGCTAGAAAATATCAGATCAAATTAGCTCTAACTTATGGCATGACAGAAACTGCCTCCCAAATTGCGACACTGAAACCAGCAGATTTTCTCGCAGGTAATCACAGTTGTGGTCATATTTTGCCCCACGCTACAGTAACAATTCGGGGTTCAAAAGGCGAAATATTGTGTGATAATCAAGTTGGAAATATTGCAGTAAATGCTAAATCTTTAGCCTTGGGTTATTATCCAGACAAAATTAGCAATAGCGAATATTTGCAATTAGACGACTTAGGATTCTTTGATGAAAACAACTACCTAAATATAGTCGGACGCAACAGCGACAAAATTATCACCGGTGGCGAAAACGTATTTCCTGCGGAAGTCGAAGCTGCCATTAAATCTACTAATTTAGTTACCGATGTTGCTGTCATTGGTTTGCTAGATAAACATTGGGGTCAAGTAGTAACAGCGATTTATGTTCCCGCTAATTCTGAAGTTACTGTCAAAACTCTACAAGTGGCAATAGAAGATAAGTTGAGCAAGTTTAAACAACCAAAAAATTGGGTTTTGGTAGAAAACTTCCCCCGCAACTCTCAAGGAAAAATCAATCGAGAACAATTACAACAAATTGCTCTAAAATATTAATAAAGTTTCCTGGAGGAGACGGCAGTGCCGTGTCCCTACCGTAATTAATTGTAGGGACACGGCACTGCCGTCTCCTCTAACAAATAACAAATAACTAACCAATAACTATCTCCAATAAGGCCGACCTTTCCAAAAAACTCCCACCGCAATCCCGATGAGTGTCGCCTGTGATAAACTGATGAAAAACGGAGGTAACAGCAGAGACTTCAAAAATACACCTAGGAACAAACAAAAAACTAGAAGCCACAAATTAGTTTGGTTAAGCAAAAATTGCTGCTGCCAATATTCTAAAAAGTAAACGGCTAAAGCTCCCATTCCCACGGCTATAGCAACTGGTACTAATATCCCCAGCGAGGAGCTGTAGAGTAACCTTAGAGCGTTGCTGATGGCGGGAATTTTTGTACCCCATGCTAAGAATAGTTCTATTCCCAAAACTGTCAAGTTGACGAGAGCGGCAATTTGCAGCATTTCTTGCCAAGGTAAAATTTTTAAGCGGCGCAGAAAATCGCTCATTAGGGGAAGATTAGGTAGGTTACTCCAATTTTATATTAATTTCGTTGAGTGCGATCGACCTTTGATCGTGATTTGTAAAGTAAAATAAAGATAGAGGCAAGTCTCTTGACAAATTAACCAAGAGTATCTACCTATTAGTTGTTGGAACCGTCAAAGGAAAAAAGTTATGGTGGAGAACACTGTCGATTGTGCTGTGGCTTGCGTCAATGGTTGCGTTTTGGGTGACAAGTGCCCGAAGCGGGAATACGCAGCGGCAACGTCAAGTTTTATTGAAAACACTTCCCTCGACAAAATCCTGGAGATGGCGGAGGAAGCAGTGAAAAAGAAACGCATGGAGCCCCCAAAATGGGTAATTCCTGATTTCCCTGAGTAGAATTAGCACTCCTGACAACAAACATCGCCCTTTCAACAGGGTGATGTTTTTTATATTCCTCATGAAAGAGCTGATCAAAATAAATATATTTCCTGGGATAGAAGCTAAAGGCTTAGATAGCGGTTATGATTCCACTTACAGCAGATTGCAGGCTTATGGGGTACATTCAATATCCTGTAGGGACACGGCAGTGCCGTGTCCCTACAAGAAGTAGTATCTACATACCTGAAAAGTGCTGTAATTACAGCCATTGGCAATCAATAACCAGAATTCAGCTAAAGCCAATAGTTAAATTCCGAAGTGTTTAATTGAATTGAGTTGAAAAGACTCAGGAGCAAGTATCATGGCAGTGCAAAAGAAACCATCTAAAAGAGCAATAGAAGAACGCGATAATTCCGGTGATTTGCCTCAAGAAATTACGGAATCCTACGGCACCGGCGTTATCGCTGAACCGGGATTGAGCGAAGACGGAATCACAACTCTCGACGACAGCAGTTCGGAATACACTTCAACCAATTCTCAGATTGTTGGCGGGGATGGCGATGTTGCTGCTGCGGAACAAGAAAGCGCCACTGGCGAGAAATTGGTGGGCGGAAGTGCCCCAACTCCTGACCAAGATATGGTTGATGAACTCGGAGCTGCTGCGGGGATAGAAATGCCCGATGGAGCTATTTTGCACACAACAAATATGCTCGAACACCGAGATGAAAGTCGATGGGAATTAGACCCAAATTCTGCGGAAGATGCTCAGGATAGACCGGATTTTTAGGTTTATTTATTAGTCGGCGCACCATCCAGACTTTGCTTGTGTAGTAGCGGTTTCAACCGCCACCTCCTGTTTTGGAACCAGAAACCAGTATTTCTCGGACTTGCTGTTGAATTGGTAATTCGATCGCAAATTCAGTCCCTTTTCCGGGAATGGAAGTGCACCGCAACATCCCGCTGTGGTTGTCTACTACAATATGCCAGCTAATTGACAGCCCAATTCCCGTACCTTTGCCGATCGGCTTCGTAGTAAAAAATGGGTCAAATATCTTCCCCCGTACTTCCTCGCTAATTCCGTCGCCACTATCGGAAATTTTAATAGTTACAGTGTTATATTTGCTGAGTTCCGTGCTAATCTGAATCAGGTAGGGATTTGGTTTGAGTTCACCAATATTTCCCTGACTGCTACATTCTTCGATCGCATCGATCGCATTTGCCAAAATATTCATAAATACCTGATTGATTTCACCGCCCAAACACTCTATAGTTACCAGTTGAGAAGAATACTTTTTAATCACCTCAATTGTGGGACGGTTCGGCTTAAACTTCAACCGATTTTGCAAAATCATCAGCGTACTGTCAATACTTTCGTGGATGTTAATCTGTTTCATTTCTAGCCCTTCTTGCCGCGAAAAATAGCGCATAGAGAAGATAAGATCCCGAATGCGATCGCCTCCCACCTGCATCGACTCCAGCATATTCATCAAATCTTTTTTGATGAATTCTAGATCCACTGCTTCTGATTTTGTTTCTATTTCCTCTGCTGGATCGGGATAGTGCCGATGGTAAAGATTGAGTATACTGATAATATCTTGAGTATAGTCGCGAACGTAGTTGATATTGCCGCAAATAAAATTCACGGGATTGTTAATTTCGTGAGCAATACCCGCCACCATTTGCCCCAAAGCTGACATTTTTTCGCTTTGAACTAGCAGAGTTTGAGCGTGCTGGAGTTCACACAGAGATTTCTGCAAATTTTCCTGCATTTGCTGTCGCTCTTTGACCTCTCCTATGAGTCTATCATTAGTTTCCGAAAGTTCGGCAGTGCGTTTTTCTACCCGCTTTTCCAACTCTTCTGTCAATGATTGCAGGTTGATTTGCGCTTGTTCGCGATCGGCAATTTCCTGCTGCATCTGAACATTTTGAGCCTGAAGTTTTTTCGTCAAATTACTAATGCTCAAATGTGCTTTGGCACGTGCTAAAACTTCTTCATTTTGAATCGGCTTAGTAACATAATCAACCGCGCCTAAATCAAACCCTTTTACCTTATTTTCCGTTTCATCCAGCGCCGTCATAAAAATTACCGGGATGTCTTTTGTCGAATCATTTGCTTTCAAACGCTGACAAGTTTCAAAGCCGTCAATTCCCGGTGGCATCAGCACATCTAACAAAATCAAATCCGGCATCGAATACTCAGCTTTTGTAATAGCACTCTCCCCCGTTCTAGCTACCAACACTTTAAATCCTGATGCTGTCAAAAATTCAAACAGCACTGCTAAATTATTTGCATTGTCATCGACGATTAATATGCTATTTTGTTCCAACGATAAAATACTCATATGTTCATTAATCCCTGTATTTTTGTACTAAATCTAAAATCTTTTCTTCCTCAAAATCCTTTGCCAATTGATTTAAATGGTTAGCAAAAGGCACATATTTGAAATCGATATTTTTTAATTTTTCTGCTTCTTTTTGAATGCCTCCCAAGTCTCCCATCATCGCTAAATCAAACAGTCTGGCTATTGCTTCTGTCGGAGGAGCAATCATTTCTTCTGGCTCGATTTTTGATTGATTGTGGGGGATTTCAGAGTCCATGAGCCGATCTTCTAATTCCTCATAGATCCATTCTAAACCTAAATGAACTTGTAGGCAATCTAAAAGTTCCTCCACCCGGATCGGTTTGGGAATAAAAGCATTGCATCCTGCTGCCAAACTTACTAGCTTCTCAGCTTCATACACACTAGCAGAAGTGCCGATCGCGATCGTATGCTTAAATTCCGGCAACTTGCGAATTTGCCGCACCGCTTCAAATCCATCCATCACCGGCATCACCAAATCAATTAAAATGCAATCCGGCTGAAATTCCTGAACTCTATTCAAGCAATCTTGCCCATCGGTTGCTTCAGCTATTTCAAAACCCAGCGGTTCGAGCAAATTCACTAAAACCGACCGATTTTCCCACTTGTCATCCACCAGCAAAAGTTTTTTATTAGCACCATTAAAACCCTTAATTATTTTCCTGGAATACTTGTTACTTATTTCGCCGCCGTTGACTTCCGGTAACTCTAACTCAAACCAGAAAACACTACCTTTTCCTAAAGTGCTTTCCACCTTAAGTTCCCCACCCATTATCTCCACTAATTGGTGGCTAATTGCTAATCCCAATCCGGTTCCTTCGGTATGGCGACGAGTATTTCCTACCTGTTCAAAAGGCGAAAATATCTTTGACAATTCATCAGTAGCGATGCCAATACCCGTATCTTCGATTTGGAATCGAATCTTCAGGTTATTCAGAGCGACTTTCCTTTCCAATACTGAGATTTTAAAAGTAACGCCACCAACTTCAGTAAACTTAATTGCATTACCAATTAAATTGATTAAAATTTGTCGCAACTTTTTTTCATCAGCCGCAATCGCCTTGGGAATAGATGACAGATATTCACAGTTAAAAGCTGTTCCCTTTTGGGAAGCCCGAATGCGACAAATGGCTGTTACGCTATGAATGAATTCGGCAAAATCAAACTCTGTCGGTTTTAGTTCCATTTTCCGCGCTTCGATTTTAGACAGGTCTAAAATATCCTCAATTAGAGCGAGTAAATGTTCGCCGCAGCGGTGGATAATCCGAATTCCATCTTGTTGCTGTTCGGTCAAATGTTTGTCTCGTTGGAAAATTTGAGCGTAACCTAAAATGCCGTTTAATGGTGTTCTCAATTCGTGGCTCATGTTAGCCAAGAATTCACTTTTGGCGAGACTGGCCGATTTTGCTGCTGCTTCGGCTTTTTGCCTTTCTTGAATTTCTTGAGACAATAATGTATTTTTTTCTGACAATTCTTGGGTGCGCTGTGTAACTTTTGCTTCGAGAGTCAAGTTGGACTCGGCTAGTTGTTGATTGGCTGTTTCTAGATTAGCGTAGAGGCGGGCATTTTCGAGGGCGATCGCAGCTTGGGAAGAAAGCAGCTTCAAAACTTCCAAGCGATCGGCTGTAAAAGCACCGGTTGTCAAATTATTTTCCAAATACAGGATCGCCGTTAATTTGCCTTGATAGACGATCGGCGCGCATAACAGCGATTTTGGCTGGCGCTCCACGATGTAGGGGTCATTGTTGAAAATAGCCTCGCTGCTGGCATCATTTAGCACGATATCTTGCTGAGTGCGATCGACATAATTGATTAGCGATCGCGGATACGCATAGTCCAATCCCACACCTGAGAATACCCGCATATCGCCATCAACTTCTCCCGCAGCTTCTACGACAAATTCACCGGATTTTGACGCGATCAGACATCCAGTTTCCGCCCCCGCATTTTCCAGCAAGATTCCCATCATTTTTTCTAGCAAAGAATCTAGAACAATTTCACCAGAAATAGCCAGAGATGCTTTGATTACTGTACCGAAATCCAGAGCTTTTTGAGTGGCGGTAGCGGTGGTTGAAATCATAGTAATCGTAGGACGATCGCTGTTTGCTACAGTGTCAATTTGCTGTACCCGTATTATCAACTGCGGATATCTTTCTTCCAAATCTGCAACTTTTGCATTCGCGCCCCAGCGGATATAACCGTAATAAGCATCCGTCATATAGGTTTTGGCAACTTTCTCCCTTCCCACCGAAATATAAAACTCAGCGGCTAATTCATTGGCTAAAGCTTCTTCCTGAATGTATCCCTGTTCGCTGGAATGCTGGATTGCGCGATCGTAATAATCTATTGCCCGATCTTTATCCCCAAACACCCGCGCCTTTTCAGCCTCCACCAACTCGTATTTATGCAGGTAATTCATCGGTGCGTGAACAGCCCAATGCTCCATCTTTTCCTGATGCTGTTCCACCTGTCGCAAATATTCTTCTTGTTGTTGAGTATCCGCAGTTGGATATAAAGCTAATAAAGAAAGGGAATAGTAAAAATTGTGTACGCCGACCATCATGTAGCCAACCATTCCACCTGGATATTCTACCGCCAAAGATGCGTTGGCAACTGCCATATCGTATTCTTTGAACAAGTAATGCAGAAGTGTTTTAGCAAAATAAAAGTTAAAAAAGGACCAATTAACTTTGAAATTGGGCAACATTTCTATTTCGTTAAATTCCTCTCCTATTAATAAAGTTGTGTTGGTAGAACGCCCCATCAAGTTCAAAACCATTTGTGACCAAGTTTTGATAAATACACTAGGAAAATCCTGCTTTAAATTCAGCGTTAAATTGATGTATTGTCCTTGCTTTTCGGCGACATTTTCTAGGGGTTCACCAACCAAAAACAGATGATTGCAGTAGTTCATAGCACAGTAACTGCCAAATTCTAAATCTCCTGTTTCTAAACCGCTTTGAATCCCTTCCATCAAGGATGGAATAGTTTCCCGTGCGTGTTCTTTCCAATGTCTAACAAAAGTGTTAAACATATTATAAACTTTGGATTTAAGTTGTTTGGCATTGAATTTGTCTAACAGCTTCAAACCTAGCTGTCCAGAATGATATCCAACATTTAGCTCTCCCAATACCGCACTTAGCAGCAAGCCATACCAAGTATAGGCGATCGCGCCAAGTGCTGAATAACCGCTTTCAATACCAAAATTGACCATTGTGAAGATGATCTGCGGCAAGAGTTCTGGTTTTGCACCCAAAGCCGGAGAAAGAATCACCGAGAGTATCCGCATTGCCGCCAACTGATAGTCATCAGTCATTATAGGGACTTTTTCTAGTTCCTCAATTTGAGGCAACTTAATTCCAGCAAGGTTCTCTAGGGGAATTTCAGAGAGGGACAACCCCAATGTTTCCACAGCTTTTAGCCCATAATCTACCGCCAGACTAAATTGGTTTTGAGACATATAAGACTGGATTTGAATTTCGTAGACTTTAATTTTGTCCAGTACGGTAAAAGCTTGTTTCAAAACAAGATCAGTTAAATGTTGCGATCGCTCAAAGTTAATGTTTAGATATTCTGCTTCCGCTGCTTCTACATAAAGATTCAGCGTCAACGGATAGTCAGTCTGCCAACTATCAGTCGCCAACAGTTCTAAACCCGCATTCAAATACTTGACAGCCGCTTCGTAAGCGTTCGATGCTTTGGCTTTTTTGCCAGCTATCAGATTGAGTTTTGCCAGCTCATCTTTTTCTGTTTGTTGGATGATAAATTCAACGCCGATATTCAGTTGGTTGACAATATCAAAGACATTTTCTTCTATCCCAGATGCCGTAGGGGCAGTGAATGGTGCGTGTCCTCCCTTTTGCTTTTGCAACAGCAATTGACCGATTTTTAGATGAGTCTCTTTTTTCTGGTTATCTGGTATCAAAGAATAAGCTGCCTGCTGCACTCTGTCATGCAAAAACTTATAATCAACCTTCACATCTTGCAGCCCAGCTAGCCCAGTTTCTGCTCCTTCAAAAACCAGTGGAATTTTGTAATCATTGCTCAGTGGCAAAACCAAGCCTGCCTGAAGCGTATCCCAGAGGTCTAATGCTGTTTCTCTCTGAGATTTTTCGCTGACAATTGCCAACACTTCTAAATTAAACTGGTTGCCAATACAAGCAGCTAATTTTAATACTGACTGCGCCTCTGCGGGCAACTTCCTAATATTTCGAGCGAGTAATTCCACCACATTGCAGTCAGTTATCCCAATAGCTTGAATGTATTCGAGATCCCACTGCCATACACCCAATTTAAAATCATAAACTAACAAATTTTCTTGATAAATAGATCGGAATAACTGAGTCAAAAAGAAAGGGTTCCCTTGAGTCTTGTTAAAGAGTAGCTCTGCCAAAAGCTTGATTTTCTGAGTAATTTGACCGTCCAAAGTATCCGCAATTAATTCTTCGACATGACTCAAACTTAAAGGATCGAGAATTATGTTGCTGACAATTGGCTGTATTCCTAGTTGTTGTATATCTGCTATTTTTTCGATGGTTTGAATCAGCGGATGGGTGGGACTAACTTCATTGTCTCGATACGCTCCAATAATTAGTAAATATTTGCTATCTGAGTCTGTTACCAGCAGTTCGATTAATTTCAGCGATGCCGAATCAGCCCACTGCAAATCGTCGAGAAAAACGACTAGCGGGTGTGACTGTGCAGTAAACACGCTGATGAATCGTTTAAACACCCGATTAAATCGATTTTGCGATTCTGTTGGCCCCAATTGCGGGACTTCTGGCTGTTTTCCGACAATTAATTCGACTTCGGGAATTACGTCTGCAACAACTTGACCATTAGCTCCCAAGGCGGTTAGTAGTTTTTGTTTCCAAGTTAGGATAGATGCGTCACTTTCTGTTAGTAATTGCCGAATTAATGACTGGAATGCTTGGATTAAAGAAGCGTAAGGAATATTCCGTTTAAACTGGTCGAATTTCCCGGCAATAAAGTAGCCGCGCTGGCGTACAATGGGTTTCTGAACTTCATTGACGATCGCAGTTTTGCCGATTCCCGAATAACCTGAAACCAGGATCAATTCGCTTCGGGAAGAGGAATCTGTATTTTTTTCGACACCGCTAACTCGCTCAAAAGCGCTGAGTAAAGCAGCTACTTCGGTTTCTCTACCGTAGAGTTTTTGAGGTATGAGCAATTGACTGGCGCGATCGGCATTTCCGGCAGTAAAATCAGATATATTGCCACTAGATTGCAGTTGAGCCAGACAACTTTCGAGGTCAAATTTTAAACCTTCAGCAGTCTGATAGCGATTTTCCGCTGTTTTGGCCAACAATTTCATCACAATGCCAGAAATTGCTTCAGGAATTTCGGGATTTAAACTGCGAGGAGACTGTGCTATGCGGGCGATGTGACAGTGAACTAATTCTAAAGGGTCGATCGCGCTAAATGGCAATTCACCAGTCAGCATCTCGTAAAAAGTGACACCTAACGAGTAGAAATCGCTGCGATAGTCGATCGCCCGATTCATTCTACCAGTTTGTTCGGGCGACATATAAGCCAACGTGCCTTCGAGCAAGTTAGAATAGCTAGAAGTTGCGTTTTCTCGCAACAAGCGGGAAGAAATGCTAAAGTCGGTAATTTTAACGCAATTATCTATGGGATTGATGATGACATTATGAGGCTTGATGTCTTTGTGAATTATTTGATGCTGATGAATTTTACCTAAGCCAGTTACTAGCTGAATTCCTATTGTTAAAAATTGTTTTAAATCAAGTTTAGCAGTCGTCAGAAAATCAGATAAAGCCACCCCTCCAAAATCTTCTAATATTAGCGCAATCCCATTATGATGAGTCTCTGTGCGGTAAGAATTGATAATCTCCGTAATTTTACCGAGGGGCTTTCTGATTTTATATTCGTGTCTCAAGCGAGTAATTTCTTCGAGAGTGGGATACTCTGCGATCGGCATTTTGATGATCACAGGCAAGTTGTGTTTTTCCCAGATTCCCCGATAAATAACAGTATTGACTCCCGAATAAACTTTTTCAGTGATTCGATAGCCTGCTAGTAAAATCATATTTTTATAATTTAGATGCGGGACAACTTACTAGATCATAGTACACACCTTGAGCTTTGTCATTAGCTATTTAGCTAAATTTTAATCAGTGTTATGATCTAAGTAATATTGCGTAGAAACTAAATTTGTCATAAATCTTAATCCTTGCGAGCTAACCCCTGAATGCTAACTTGCAAAATAGATAAACCCAAAATCAGCAAAAACAACACCAGCCCAATCGTACAAGCATAACCTATTTCCAAATCCTTAAAAGCCCGTTCATAAAGATAATAAACAACAGTTTTAGAATTATTGCGAGGTCCACCTTGAGTCATAATATAAACCTCTTCAAAAACCTTAGTAGCAGAAATCGCCGAAATCACCGCCACCAAAACCAAATAAGGCTTCATCAATGGCACTGTAATATCCCAATGCTTTCCCAAACCATCCGAACCATCAATCGCCGCCGCTTCGTACAATTCTGGCGGAATAGCTTGCAGCCCAGCCAAATAAATCACCATGTAATAACCCAGTCCTTTCCAGATAGTAACTGCCATCACACTAAAGATTGCCAACTTCGGATCAGCCAGCCAAGAAACCGCAGGCAAACCGAACACTTGCCCCAACTGATTCAGCAGTCCATTTTCCGCAAATAGCCACTTCCAAGCAATCCCAGCCACCACCATCGAAATCACTGCCGGCGTGTAATATGCCGCTCTAAACCAGTTCATCCCCCTGAGTTTCTGATTGCACAAAATCGCCATTCCCAACGGTATAACAACCAATACAGGCACAACACAGACCAGATATAGCAGCGTATTGGTCATTGTTTGCCAAAAAGTGCGATCGCCCGCCAACCTCTCAAAATTCTTCAAACCCACCCACTGCGGCATTTGAGTTAAATCATATTCGTAACTGGTAAAACTCAAATAAAAAGCCTGCAAAGCCGGCCACAAAACAGTCAAACTCAACACAAATAAAGCCGGAAACAAAAATAAATAAGGCGTGGAGTATCGTCGCAAGAAAGTCAAAGGCATAATGGGAATTGGGCATAGCGAATTGGGCATTGGGAATTATAAATTTACTTGTTCCCAGGCTATGCCTGGGAACCGATTACCTCTTAGTCTGCGGAGGCAGACTTGGTTTGTGTAGTTTGACCTCGAATTCGGATGACGGGCGCTTCGCCACATCCGAATTTGAGGTCAAAAGCGGTTTCAACCGCCGAGTAATCAGGGAGTAACACTTATTTAACACCAGAAAAAAAACCCTCCCAATCACCAGCATCCTTACCATTTTCCCCCTCATTCACCTCAAAAGTAACATTACAAGCATCAGGCAAATCCAAAGCTTGCACGCACAATTCCGCAATATCTTCCCGACTAACTTTGCCGCGAATATTATCTCCTTGGTCAAACATTAAAGCCTTGCCACCTGCTTCTTCCGTCAAAGCACAAGGTCTGACAATAGTATAAGGTATCCCGCTCGATCGCACACAATCCTCCCCTTTCAACTTCCAAGTCAAAATCCCCCCCAACAGATCATTCATTCTCACAGCAGGCGGTTCTTCTTCCAGATTAATGCCTGGGCGACCAGGGCGAGTAACTCCGGCGGAACTCACCATCACAAATCTGGGCAATTCTTGTTCGGCATAAGCTTTGACAGATTCCAATTGCAGTTGAAAAACACCCGGTGTAAATTTCGGGTTAAGCGCGCCATCATATTCAAACTTACTCAACATTAACTGAAAAGAATAAATAGTCTTAGTATTTAATTCTGAGCCATCTTTGACAGTCTTAGCGCGGAAAACTGGAATTAACTTGTCAAAGGGAATCGTGATAGTAATCCAGATATTATAAACCGTGTCAAACGAATAGCAATAGCCAATGCCATCCCATTTAGATTCACTGCGAACAATCAATTTGTAGCGCTTACCATCGCCTTTGACGCGCAGTTGGATGCCACTAAATCCTGTTAAATCAATCGCACTCTCAAAATTGCGAGTACGCACCGAAGCAAAGCCACCAGAATTGGCCGTAGAAACATTGCCTGTGAATAAGGCTGTATTATCAGTCAGTATAATCGAACTTTCGCTAGTTCCACCCATCACAACATCATCGAGCGCACCCCAAGTTTCCTTCAAATCTTGACTCGGTTTTGTGAAATCAAAGATTGTTTTTTCCCCAGCTTTAATTAGCTGGCTGCGAACAGCTTGTACTAAATTATTCAAGCCTTTATATTCGACAATTTCGGGAACATCAACCACTTCAGGCATATAAAACTTGATGCCTTGATAGTATTTTTCACGAGTTGGGGTGTCTCCTTCCACTGGTTGAACCTTAGTGCCGGTGCAGCAGATAACTGCTTCTATACCGTTAGTTACTAACGCTGTTAAAGTTTCTGGTACGGTGATATCTCCCTCGACTAATTCGACATTTTTGCCGAGGATTTCTTGAGCTCTTTTGGTATCTCTCACGAGAGCTCGCACTTTGATTCCTCGCTGTTGCAGCCGCTTTACCACTCGCTTACCAACGCCACCTGTAGCACCTGCTACCAGTACCAGTTTGGGTTGGTCTTTTCTTGTGTTACCGCTGCTTCCAAATAGTTGTTGCAGCCAGCTAATGCTACCAATGAAGGGAATAACACCAAAATAAGCCAAAGTTTTGACAAATCTGCCGGCATCCCATTGGGCGGTATTTTTTTCAGTCACAGTCGCTTCCTCAGAATTTGCTCAAATTTACTTAGCTATCTATCTATTTTAATCCAAAGTGTAATTTTTGAATTTTGGCGCACATTTTGTCACTTCACCCCCGCGCTTTATTGATAACTTGGCTCAAAAGTTTAGAGATGGCTCTAGGGATTTCAGATTAAATCTTAAGTCTGATTTTTAATGATATAATCCTGATCGACTGAGTGTTAGTGCTTGAGCCTGTTACGATCCCGACTACCGATATACCGAGAATCCATCAATCGATTTTAGATTTTAGATTTTAGATTGACCCCACGGATAAATAATGTGCCCTAGGAGTGACCTTCGCCAGAAAAGATTAAGTTATGGTGATGGTGCTAAGATATCAAAGTAAAGTCAAGTTAAGCTCTTTCAGTATATTCAACAGGTTACCAAATTAGACTGATGCTCGATTTTAATACAGTGACTGAATTCTCGCATACCTATTGCGTAGCTATCTGTGCATTTTTGGTTCCGGCAAACTTGCTGACCACTTTGCAGACAGTGATTTTGACAGGACTAAATCGACCTCGAATCCAAGTCCAAGCCTCTGTACTTGTTGCCAGCACTTTTGCTATTACAATGATATTTCATGTTTTTACTTGGTTCATAATTGGGATAGTAATGCCTCCAACATTCATTTTACTATTAATGGCAGTCACTTGTCTGACAATTAATATTTGGGCGATCGCTCATCCTGCGAGTATAGTCCAATTAATTAGGCTTATGGTATCATTTTTTAGGGCAGGTTTCAAAAAGAAGAAGTCAATGGATTTGATATCTTAAAGGCAACTAGGTTTGAAGTAAATCACAATCCACAACTTTATGGCTCCTACAGTTTTGATTACAGGCGCTTCTCAAGGAAGTGGTAAAGCAACAGCACTTTTATTTGCGAGTAAAGGCTATGATGTAGTGATGACTGCTCGCCAGCCAGAAAGACTGGCAGCAGCAGCGGCTCAAGTCGAACGTGAAGGCAATTCGGTGTTAGCTATTCCTGCGGATGTTGGCGATGTTCAACAAGTGCGATCGCTCCTTGAAAAAGCCCTATCTTGTTATGGTAACATCGATGTGTTAGTTAACAATGCCGGTATCTGTTTGACGGGATCGATGGAGCAAACTACCGCCGAAGATTGGCAGCAATTAATGAACACCAATTTTTGGGGATGTGTTAACACAATCCAAGAACTTTTGCCATATTTTTTGTCCAGAAAAGCTGGTACAATAGTTAATGTTGGTTCCATTGGTGGCAAAATGCCTTTACCTCAAATGACAGCCTATTGTGCTAGCAAATATGCGGTGACAGGTTTAACAGAAACCTTACGATTGGAATTAGCACCTCAAGGAATTCAAGTTTGTGCTGTACATCCGGGCTTAATTAACAGCGATTTTTTAGAAAGAGCTCAATTTCGCGATCGCAATGAACCGGCAATCGAATTACGTCGTCAGCAAATGAGCGAAATGCTGAAATCTAATTGGGCAAATCAGCCGGAAGATATTGCCAATGCGATTTGGGATGCTGTTAAAAATAAGCGTTCTGAAGTCACCGTCGGCCCGGCTTTTTTGGCATCGGAAGCTTATCGGTTATTCCCTGGTTTGATGCAGTGGGCAATGGAGAAAGGCAAGTGAAAAAGCGGTTATCAATTAAGAGGAGACGGCAGTGCCGTTT
>JAYTZD010000613.1:0-9681 GCA_043742065.1 Oscillatoriales bacterium | reverse complement strand
CACCGTGATTAAAGCTCAGCGTGTAACCGAAGCAAAAGCTGGTATTGCTGAGAAGCCCACCCTATACTCGTCCGCGAGTTAGGGATGGGAGTCGTCACGCATTCTACAGGAAATTTGTATCAAAGTTACCTGTAAATTCCCTAGACTGGGCGATCGCATCCAACAGTTTTGCAAATCTAAGCTACTGTTTTAGCAGCCAAGTTGATATAAATTCTATATAAAAACCACAATTGTAGAAATGGGCACACATAATTAGCCAATAGCGGTGCCAGAATTGCGGCTAGTCCAAACAAAGTCCGCATCGATCGGCCCCTCTACCACCAGTCCTCCGTCTCGCAGACATTCCTGTTCCTGCGGGCGATGGAGTTCCGTAACTGGGAAATAGTTTCAATTTACTCTTGTGCGACTCCCAAGGCGATCGACTTGCCAGATCTCCTACCTGAGATACCAAATATTAAACTTAAGCTTCTGTAAAGGTCTATGAATTATTCTCCTGCATCTTCCACCGATCAGTCAAATCAGGGAAACGTCGTGATAAATGCCACTGGTGCAATTGATGTCATTGTGATGAATAATACCACTAATGCAAGTGATACCACTGATGCAATTGATACCACTGTTGCCACTGAAGCCACTGTTGTCAATGATGACACTTTTGTCAGTGAAAATCGTCATGAACAGCATTCTCACCACCCCTCTAGCGGTAGTCAAATCGTCACAACCCAAGGAAACGCCAGCTTCGCCAATTTCCTCGCACCTCTAAACAAGGAAAGCTTTACAGGAGTAGTTCAGGAAGTAGAGGAAAAACTCAAGGTTGTCAATCAAACCTTGGGAATGCTCGACAACCTCCTGGACAGCCAAGGATTTGATGCTATTCTCAACGAAATGTTGCAGTCGATCACCCGCAAAACCGGGGAATTGTTGAATGCCGATCGCAGCACCATATTTTTATTAGACGACGAAAAAAATGAACTCTGGTCGATTGTCGCTAAAGACGAAAATGGCAAAAACCTAGAACTCAGATTTCCGGCAAATCTCGGCATTGCTGGAGAAGTAGCCACGGATAGAAAAGTGGTGAACATCCCTTACGATTTTTATAACGACGCGCGATCGACCAACGCCAAAAAAACTGACGAAAAAACAGGATATCGCACCTATACAATGTTGACGATGCCGCTAGTTAATGAAGAGACAAAAGAATTAGTAGCAGTCGTTCAACTGATTAATAAACTCAAGCCGGATCATCATAATCACGATCATTTAGACGCACAGATTGACCGGCAAGGATTTACTAGAGAAGACGAACAAATCTTTAAAGAATTTGCGCCGTCGATTCGCCTAATTCTAGAGTCTTCCAAATCTTTCTACGCAGCAACTCAAAGACAGCGAGCAGCCACAGCGCTGATGAACGCTGTCACCGCTCTTTCTAAAAGCAGTCTAGACTTAGAAGACACCCTCAAGCGAGTAATGGATCAGGCAAAAGAACTGATGCAAGCCGATCGCAGCACCCTCTGGTTAATCGATGAGGATAAAGACGAACTGTGGACAAAAATCCCGATCGCTGGCAGCCTTAAAGAAATTCGCATACCCAGAACCGTCGGTTTCGCAGGCATCGTCGCCCAATCCGGCGAACCGCTGCTGATTTCCTTTGACGTCTACAACGACCCCCGCGCCGAAACTTCCAAAGAAACAGACCAAAAAACTGGCTACCGCACTTGCAGTATGCTCTGTATGCCAGTATTTAATGCAGACAAAAAATTGATTGGTGTCACCCAGTTAATTAACAAAAAAAGACAAGGAGAATTCCCCGCATACAACCCAACAGATTGGCCGCACCCCCCCGAACAGTGGAAAGCCAGTTTCAATCGCAGCGACATGGAATTTATGACAGCCTTTAACATCCAAGCAGGAGTCGCCCTGCAAAACGCCAAGCTATTTGCCGAAGTCAAGCAGCAAGAACAAAGACAAAAAGATATGCTGCACGCCCTGACTAACGGCGTGATCTCTACAGACCAAAAAGGAAATATAGTAGCCACAAATCCCAGTGCCAAGAAATTGCTTGGTGTCAGTGATGCCGACTTAGCAGAGGGTAAATGTTTACGCGAGTTGATTAAGTTAGAAAGAGGCAACTTTGCTAAGTGGTTCGATGTCGCCTTGTCCCCCACCGATAAACAAGACCGCCAGCAATACTACCCAGACCAAGTATTGATCGCCTCAGAAGGAGAACAGCAGAGTATCAATCTGTCAATCAACTCAATGACCGATGCTACCGACCCCACCAAAGTCAACGGAGCATTAGTTGTGATGGAAGATATCAGCAGCGCCAAGCAAGTCAAAAACTTGATGTACCGCTACATGACTCCAGAAGTAGCCGAAGCGCTGCTAGCTTCAGGAGATACAGGCATGGGAGGCAAGCGCAAACACGTTTCGGTGCTGTTCTCCGACATTCGTGGCTACACCACACTTACGGAAAAATTGCAAGCCGAAGAAGTGGTAGTCATGCTCAACGAATATTTTGAAGTGATGGTAGATGTCGTATTCAAGTACGGAGGTACTCTCGACAAATACATCGGCGACGCTCTGATGGCAGTTTTTGGCTCTCCAGCGCCCCTAGAAAATCATGCTTGGTGCGCTATCCAAACCGCAGTGGAAATGCGCCAAAGACTAATTGAGTTTAATCAAGAGCGAGTTGCTAATGGCGAATTAGCGATCAGTATCGGCATGGGCATCCATTCCGACGAAGTTGTCAGTGGCAACATCGGATCTAGCAAGCGGATGGAACTAACTTCGATCGGAGATGGCGTGAATCTCGCCTCTCGTTTAGAAGGTGCCAGCAAGCAGTACGGCACTGATTTAATCATCAGTGACAACACCTACAAAGAATACAAAGAGCGACTGTACGTGCGGGAACTCGATTTCATTACTGTCAAAGGTAAAAGCGAACCCGTCATCGTTTACGAACTTGTCGGCATCCGGGAAGGTCACTCACTCATTGGCAAGGAGCTGAGTGCAGAACAGGAACAGATGGTTGAAAAATACAACAAAGGACGGGAATATTACAAGACACCAGTTACCCAAATCCTTTCAGATGAAGAGGTGAAAGAATTATTAGCTAAAGTCGAAAATATGTCGGAGGCAGAAACAAAAAAACTTGCCAATTACAATGTTGATGAACAGTTAGAATACGAACTCAAAAAGCTGTTACATCAAGTGAAAAAGTTGTCAGAGTCCGAACGGGGGAAACTGAGCAAAACAGACCCCTTAAGGCTGTTTGATTCAGAGTTTGACCTATTGAAACCCGAAGGCATGAAAAACCTTTCCGAGGATGAAGCTAAACTCTTGTTAAAAGCAAAAATTAAGCATCTATCGGCAGAGGATATTAACGAATTGCAAGAGGGCGAAGTCAAAGATATTTTGAAAACAGATATCAATGTCAGCGTGAAATCCAAAAAAATCAAGATGCTGAAACTCTTGGAGAAGCAGGAACTATTGCAGGAAAAAATCAAAAGTCGGGCCTCAGAGACACTGGCAGAAATGTTAGATGAGGAATTTCTAGATATGGAATTCGATCAGGTCAAAAAGCTGCTGAGTGAAATCAAGAAAACCTTAGAACCGAAAGCCAAGCAAGCTTTTAAGGATGCCGATCGCGAATTTAAAGCCGTTTTGCAAATTGATCCCAAAAACAAGGCAGCTAAATTACACGTCGATCGCTGTATGTTATTTCAGCATCAGTTTTCAGACGTACTGAACTGGGATGGTGTATGGAATTTGACCGAGAAATAGTAACCGCCCGCAGCAATTGCTCCTAGATGCGGGCGAACAGTCGCCGGATCGCGATCGAGGGGGGTGCGCCTCCCTCGAACCCGATTAGCCTTAAGATCCTATAAAGTTGTAAATGATCCCAATAGGTTTGACACTGAATCAAGAATTGAGCGTGTCTTTAGGACAGAGAGGACTAACTAAATCAAAGATTACCTAGACATAGCTGGACAATCTGATACAATAAAACAAGAGTTGAGGAAAAAACTATTGTCAAGTACCTCCTACCCTCATCAGCATCCTCCATCCTTGGAGTCAGGGAAAGAACTCTCCGAAGTTGGGAAGAAAGCCCGTGAAAAATCCAAAAGCTTTTTGCCCTATTGGAACAAATCTTCTCATGAGATGTCCGAATGGTTGTCGTTGCCCACAAAGACCGAGTGGCAAGATTCGGCTTTGACGAATTCAAATGGCTCTGTGAGCAAAATCGGTGTAAACTCCTGGTATCGGGGGACGCAAACCTTAGTCCAGAACCAGAAATGGTTGAAGACATCCTTACAATCCTGCACTACTTCAGCAGTAGATTGTACTCTAGGCGAAAGTATAAATCTCAAATCAAAGAAGATCAGGATTTACCCCATACCTGAGTTGCACAAAGTCTGGCGTAAATGGCTGGCAGCCTGTCGTTATTGTTTCAATCAAGCAATAGCAATGCAGCGAAAACAGCGATTAAGTAAATTAGAATTACGAAACAAAGTGATGCGAGGTGATTTACCAGAATGGGTAAAAGAAACACCTTGTCATATCAGGCAGAATGCTATTTTTGATGCTTACAGAGCATTTAAGGCAAGTTTTAATGCCAAGTTTCGTAGCATCAGAGATTACTCTCAAGCCATCAAATTTAACGATACAAATTTCACCAAAGGCACTTGGTATTCTTCCTTGACGAAAGGATTAACCTTCAAAGCTTCTGAAGCAATTCCTGAGTGTAATCAAGGTACTCAATTATTGTACTGCAAGGGTCACTGGTTTTCGGTGTTCCCGGTATCAGTTACTTTGCAGCCTACCGATGCAACTGGAATTATTGCATTAGATCCAGGCGTGAGAACATTTATGACTGGATTTGATGGCAATAAATTTATTGAGTTTGGCAGTGGTGATATGGGACGAATCACTCGTCTGTGTCAACACTTAGATGACTTAATGAGCCGAATATCTCAAGCCACGAAACAGCGCCGAAAACGCATGAAACAAGCGGCTCATCGTATGAGAATACGCATTCGTAATTTAGTAGACGAATGCCAAAAACAAACCGCTTGCTATTTAACTAGCAACTATCGGGTCATATTTCTTCCTACTTTTGAGTCTTCCCAAATGGTAGCCAAAGCACGGAGAAAGATTCGGTCAAAAACTGCTAGAGCGATGTTGATTTGGGCGCATTACAGATTCAAGCAAACTATCAAACATCAGGCAAATATCAGAAACGCCAGGGTGATTGATGTCACTGAAGAATACACTTCTAAAACTTGTACTCATTGTGGTCATGTACATCATTCGTTAGGTGGTTCTAAGGTCTTTACTTGCCCAGAATGTGGCTACTCAATCCCACGGGATTATAATGGCGCTTTTGGTATTTTACTGAAAGCTTTGCGGGATACCGCCTCTATCTCCTATGAGGGTGATAGTGCTATCGTTACTTTGTCCGGTAATCGCCGGGTAAGTGTCGCGTAAATGTATCAGTTTCAACGAGTTACTGTATGATTATTAGATAGCCGGATTTGAACTCGCAGGTGATATGCCTGTATTTCGGGCCCTAGCTGTCCAAATCACCGACTTCTTATAAAAGTCGGGGATCTAACAGAACAGGATTTTACGTTTAATTAGGTTGACATACTTAGTCAATGTTCAAGTCTTAGATATAGACAACTACTAGAGTCAGTTATGAATAATTGGAATTTGCAGTCGGGAGATATTGAGTGGGTAGATCAGGTTTACCAACTATTGCTTGAGATTGCTCGTAGCTCTCTGTCAGATATCCCCAAAATCCCTGAAAATATCACCGTCAAGGCTATCCCTCTGATCCAGAAGGTACAAAGTATTCAAAAAAGACCTGACGGCCAAGTGTTTAAATCGGGTTCTTTCTCAATCAACGATCGCGAATGGGTCGATCAAGTCTGTCAACTGCTGGTTGAACTCACAGGCGCGTCTTTGTCGGAACGACCGAAAATGCCGGAAAACCTCGCAGGTAGAGCTTTAACCCTGGCAGACAAGGCGCAAAATATCAAAGAAATCATTGAAGAAAATGCAGCCCAAACCCCAGCCGATCAAGATGACGAGCCGTTACAGTCTCCTGAAGCGCTGCTGAACCTTTTGCATGACAGTTTGAAAAATCAGCGCTCCAAAAGCTACAAGCCTGATGCTCCCGAATGGCAGCAAGTCTTGAGTCTGCTCGACGTAGCGCAGTCTATTTACCAGCAAATCCAACATTAAATTTAAGCTTAAATCAGGGGCATCTTGCATTTTGGGCGATCGCACTTAAACTCAGTTTTGTCAACTACACTAGGTTTAATCGCTTTTAGGGCAGGACAACATGAGCGGACAAAACATCGGGGATTTGTCACAAGAAATATTAGCCGATCGCTACCAGTGCGATCGGCAACTCGGCAAGCAAGCCGGACGGCAAACATTACTCGCCCGCGACTTAAAAACCCAACAGCAAGTAGTAGTCAAACTCCTCTCATTCAGCAGCGACTTTAACTGGGAAGACTTAAAACTGTTCGAGCGAGAAGTCGAAACCTTAAAATCCTTATCCCATCCCGCAATTCCCCAATATCTAGACTCCTTTGAAATCGACACACCCAGCCGCAAAGGATTCGCCCTAGTTCAGACTTACATCGAAGCCAAATCCCTCCAAGAATATCTCTCAGACGGTCGCACCTTCAGCGAAAGTGAAGTCAAACAATTAGCCACAGCATTATTAGACATCCTCGGATATCTGCACCAGCGACAGCCGCCGGTGATTCACCGCGACATTAAACCCAGCAATATTTTGCTCAAGAATCGATCGGGTAACAGCGTCGGCGAAGTCTACTTAGTCGATTTCGGTGCAGTTCAAACCCTAGCCACGCAACAGGGAAAAACAGTTACAGTTGTGGGAACCTACGGCTATATGCCGCCAGAACAATTTGGCGGAAGGGCAGTTCCCGCTTCCGATTTGTACAGCTTGGGAGCAACATTAATCGCCTTAATTACCAAGCAGCACCCAGCCGATTTGCCGCAGAAAGATTTGCAGATCGAATTCGAGCAATTCACCAAATTAAGTCCCGGTTTTACCAATTGGCTGAAGTGGATGACGCATCCCAGTTTAGAGCGCCGTCCCGCCTCAGTCCAGATCGCAAAAGAAGTTCTAGAAAAACCGGAGCAAATAGATAAATATTCCATGCCATTGAGACAGGGAAAAATTGTAAATACCTTTAGTTTGTTCAAAAATGCGATCGCGTCGAGCATTTGGTTGGGAACTATAGCTGTAGGAACTTGGGTGGTAATTTACAACGTCTTTCTTTTTCTGCTCGTGGGGACATTTATTATCGACAATAAAATTATAGGACTGGTCTATTCTTTGGCCTTCCTGTTGGGGTTGGGGAACGGAATAATTATAGCATTTGTGACGCGCTTGTGTTTTTTCCCCCTAACCAATCCCAAACTTCACCGACAGCTTTTAGCTGCAATTAGTATCTTAGTATCTACCTCGACAAGCATGGTCTTCTTTCAGCAGGTTACGGTTATGAATTTTCAAAATTATGCCAGTAATTATATTCTCTTATTGCTTGCACCGTCGCTAATTGCAGGACTGTCAATGGGGGCAGTTAGCAAGTGTTTTGCCGAGTGGTATCAAAGAGAAAGTAAACTGTAATCTAAAGTTAAAATAGTCCTTGATGAACTCCAACTAAAGAAACCGGGTTTTTTAGCGGATCTGGGAGTTACAACGAAATATTTTGGTAAAACCCGGTTTCTGGGCGATGACAATTGCACATTAAAATTAAGGTAAAAAATATGACTTTGAAAGTATTAGCAGAACGCTACGAAGTGCAGCGACAACTCGGAAAACAAACCGGCCGCCAAACGCTGCTGGCTTGTGACTTACAAACTCAAGAATTAGTTGTCATCAAACAGCTATTCCTCGGCTATGATTTTGAATGGCAAGACCTCAAGCTATTTGAACGGGAAGCGGAAACTTTAAAAACATTTTCTCACCCAGCAATTCCCCGCTACCTCGACTACCTGGAAATTGACGAACCTAACAATAAAGGGTTTGCCCTGGTACAGACTTATATAGAGGGAAAAACTTTGGAAGAGCATTTGCGATCGGGGCGTACTTTTAGCGAAAATGATGTGAAAGAATTAGCTAAATCGCTGTTAGAAATTTTGATTTATTTGCAGGAACAAGATCCGCCTGTGATTCACCGCGATATTAAGCCTAGCAATATTTTACTGCATAGCAGATCCGGTCACTCCGTCGGACAAGTTTATTTAGTTGATTTCGGCTCGGTGCAGAACCAAGCTGCAAAATTTGGCGGCACAATTACAGTAGTGGGAACTTACGGATATATGGCACCGGAACAATTCGGCGGGCGGTCGGTTCCGGCTTCTGACCTCTACGGTTTAGGTGCAACTTTGATTTATTTGGTAACGGGTTTGCATCCCACGGAACTGCCGCAGCAGGATTTGAAAATTCAATTTTCCGATCGCGTAACGCATCTCAATCCTAATTTAATAAATTGGCTGGAGTGGATGACAGAACCTAGTTTGTCCAAACGCTTTCCTTCCGCAGTCGAAGCATTGCGCTCTCTCGAAAATCCCCGTCTTATTAACAAAAATCTTATAGCGGTGCAGCCGCAAGGCGGCGGAATTTTTATCGAAATTCTGCCGCAAGCCAGCAAGATTAAATTTACAAAAACTTCTGAGTTTATAGAAATTGTAATTCCTAGTCCGAGAGTCGGTTTTAGTTCAATTACCATGTTGGCATTGGCGGTTACTGCGACTTTCCCCTTATTGCATTATATTTACACTAAATGGATAGAAATTTATTCTTCACAGATAAATCCGTCGAGTTATGTAATACAAGGAATTTTATTAAATGCCATACCAATGACTTACTTCCCTGCGATCATGGGATTTTTAACCTTTGTACAATTCAGGGAATTGCGTCTCAGAATTGATCGACAGCAAATCTCCTATACCAGTCATCTACTGGGATTGAAATGGAATCATTCCAAGCCAGCCCCCAGACAGGACATTTGCCAGTTGGAAATTGAACAACTTGAATATAGAAAAGACTTCTCGGCAAAGAAATTACGGAGAGTCAATGAGATGATTGTTCAAGCAGGGAACCAAAAATATCAGTTAGGACTGAAGGAGGGACTAAGTGAAACAGAAATGGAGTGGTTAGCAACAGAACTAAGCCAGTGGTTGGGCTTGAGAATTCACAGAACTTTGACAGACGGTAAGAAGAATATATCGATGTGAAAATATCTCCCGATCGCCCAAACAAAGTCAGGATACAGAGGAGACGGCAGTGCCGTGTCCCTACCCAAAATAATGGCGTGATATCAATTCCGGTGACACCGGAATGATAGAGGAGACGGCAGTGCCGTGTCCCTACCCAAAATATTGTAGGGAGACGGCAGTGCCGTGTCCTAATTTCTTTCGGTCAATCTGATGCAGCATCGATCCCGATCGCCCGTAAAATGCTATCAAAGGGATTTGGCAAGTAGCACTCATCCCCGATCATCTGTTAACTTGGAGATATTATTGTGGACTTATCGATAATTCCGGCACAGCCAAAACCAGGACTGCTCAATGTCCTGATCGAAATTACTGCCGGTAGCAAAAACAAATACGAGTTTGATAAAGAGTTACAAGCCT
>JAYTZD010000612.1:0-2431 GCA_043742065.1 Oscillatoriales bacterium | reverse complement strand
GGTTCCTGAAAAAGCAATAATTCTTTACAGTATTTGAAACTTACTGAAATATAGGTAATCATTGCATTTTTCGGTACAAAACACAGTGATTATTGTCACACTATATCCAAGATGTCGATCGCGCTAAATCCTAAAAAATCACTTATATTAGTAATAAGAGATTTGGTGGGAGTGGTTATATGAAACTTGAGATTTTGGCAGCTACAGCGTTACTAATTGCGATCGGTTTTGCCTCCCCAGTGAAAGCCGAAAATCCAGCAGATGTCAAGCAGTTACTAGAAACCAAAAGTTGTTCCGGATGCGACTTGACAGGAGCGCAGCTTTTTGGTATGGATCTCAGCGGCGCAGATTTGAGCGGGGCGAATTTGAGTGGGGCGAATTTGAGTGGTACTAATCTCAATGAAGCCAAGCTCAATCAAGCCAACCTCAACCATGCCAAACTAGCGGGTGCGAGCTTAATCGCTGCGAGGATGCACGGTGCAAATTTGGAGCAGGCTGACTTGAGCCGTGCTAATCTGAATTTGGCTGGTATGGTGATTGCGAATTTGAAAAATGCCAACCTCAGCAGCTCGAATCTAATCGGAGCTAATTTGGAAAGTGCCAATTTGACTGGCGCAAACCTCAAAAATGTTCGTCAGTCATTGTTAAATCTAGCAAATGTCACTCTCAAAGGTGGCAGTTTGTCGGGAATGGATATGTTGGGAGTCAACTTGCGGGATGCTAATTTGACTGGTGCTAATTTGACTGGTGCTAATTTGGTGGGTTCGGACTTGACTGGTGCTAATCTCAGAAATGCAAACATGGCAAATGTAGAGTTGAAGAATGCTGCACTGCCCTAGGTCGATCGCCTATTTTGATATTAGATTCTCGTGTTTAACAACTTTAATATAAAAATGTAGGGGTAGTTCAGAAACTGCCCCTACGCTTTTAATGGTCAAGGATTAGTCTTCTTCGTGAGCATCCTGGGGAAAGCGGATAATGTCATCGTCACCGAGATATTCGCCATTTTGAATTTCAATCATCACCAGGGGAATCACACCTGGGTTTTCCACACGGTGAGGAGTATTCATGGGAACGTAGGTTGACTGTTTTTGCATCAAAATAGTTTCTTTGTCGTCGCAGATCACTTTAGCGGTACCGGAGACTACAACCCAATGTTCGCTGCGGTGATAGTGCATTTGGGTGCTGATGTGGTGGCCGGGTTTGAGTTCGATGCGATTGATTTTATAGCGATCGCCTGCATCGATGACGGTAACTTGGCCCCAGTAGCGGGTTTTGGTGCGACTATCTATTGTTTCCATTGTTTCGACTGTTTCCATTGTTTTCGCCTGCTGTTGGTGTCGCCAACGGTATCTGCTGTGAATATTTGTAGTTGGGAGTATAGCAGGAATTATGCACTATTTTATTTTTAGTCAGTTAAATTTCTGCTTGGACTGCTTGATCTAAACGATTAGTTTCACCTTTTGCATCTTTGAGTAAGTCATCCCAATTGTCTGGAGGGATGCCACTTTCAAGCATTTTTTTGAAAATTCGATAAGCGTCTGTCTTACTGTCATAAGCTCGCTTAGAGTTTTCATCATTCACCCAGGCGAAAACAATAATTTTAGCCTCTTGATGATATCTGAAAAACAGTCGGTACTGCTGAAAAAATTTAGCTCTAAACCAGTGCTTATAATCATCTCCTAGCGTATCACCCTGGCGATAATCACTACGTGTTGGATCTTGAGGAATAACATCAAATGCCAGCTTTGCTATGGCAGCTAGACGCTTTGTAGCATTTTTATGATTGTAGTCTTGAGGATACTTCTGACGCAAATGTTCAACTTGCGTTAGAAGTTCTTCAAACTGGTTGAGGAAGAGAGAATGGGCAAATATATTCCACCCATTAATCACCAGCGGCTGATTTACAGACAAATTTATTCATCCTCATCCGATAGTGGTGCATCAAGATCAAGATCAATTTCAGAAACTAAGGACTGAACACGACTTACTAAATCAGAGCTAATTGCTTGTAAGTGGTGAGGATTCTGTTTCATATCTCGTGCCAGAAAATTCAGAAACAGTCCAAGTATCGGATCGCTTTCTGTCGGGTTAGCACGAGAAATGACTACTTGGCCATTCCAGTCGATCGTATAGCAGATTTTATCACGCTTATTCAAGCCAAGGGCTTTGCGAACTGGCTCAGGAACTGTAGTCTGATAGCGATCGGTCAGAGTAGACTCTGAGCATAGGGCTAGTATTGCAGCCATAGCAACCTCTAAATCTGGCGGTTAAGCTCTATGGTAATTCAAACGCATTGTCTTGTCAAGAGGTGGTGGGTTGATGAGATTATTGATTTCCGGTAAAAAACCCGGTTTCTTGGAGTTTTAACCGCAGATGTCGAATTAGGAGACGGCAGTGCCGTGTCCCTACTCAAAATAACATTGTAGGG
>JAYTZD010000611.1:0-9693 GCA_043742065.1 Oscillatoriales bacterium | reverse complement strand
TATCTTAACTCAAATCCAGTGGATTAATTCTCAAATTGCCTATCAGTTTAAGGTGGAGGTGAGTCAACCAATTTTGGATATTGAGATTCCGCAAATATACGATCGCACTTACTGTACAATTGAGCTAGACGGCGTTGCACTCGGAATCATTGAATTGCCTGTTTGTAACGGGATGGTGGCTGGTGTAGTGTTGGCTGATGCGATCGCATCTGAGTTCGCTTGGGAAATTATTAAGCGCTTTTTTCAACAAAATCCCGAAAATCCGCCCTTTGAATGGACACTATTTTTACAGGAAATTTGGAATCGTCCGAATTGGCTTTCGGAATATTTTTACAATCCAGAAACAGCCGATGAAGCATTCACAATTAACCTTGATAGAGACTTGATTGCTGTGGAGGTTAGCGCAGAATTGCCTAGCATCAAAGTTGAGCTTTCAGAAATTGATGTGCTAGTAAAAGTCGGCGGTGTTGCTATCGGTATTATAACTGTCACAGTTGAAGATAACTTTGTTTCTGCTCAAAAAGTGCGATCGGCAATTACTCAAAATTGCGGTTTTGAATTGTGTGTAGCTGCTGTGCGGGAAGCTTTGGTGGGAAAATCACTACAGGGCGAGATGTCGTTGCGATCGCGCTTAACCGATGCTGCTCAACAAAGGTCGAATCTGCCCAACTGGTTGAATGCACCGGGTTCTGGGGGTATTTACCCACCCCATGCGGTGATGTTCGGGAGGCGCGAAGGTGCGATCGGCACCAGTGTCAGTCGTCGGGCCGCACTACCAGCAGCCGCGATACGGGAATTAACAGAAGCGGCGACAATTGCAGGGGAACCGATAACCCAAATTCCCTTAGAAAATGACTTGCCAAAACAAGTATTTTATGCACCGGAAATCATTTGGCGAAAGTCACCCTATCGAGAAGTTTCTCAATCACTTAAGCCTGATGTTTTTGACAATAATAGTGTCACTGAAAACTTGCCAATTCTCGCTTACAATCGTATTTGTGCAGATATTTTTGAACAACACTTGCAGTATCTGAAAGATTCTGGTTATTATAGTGTGAGTTGGGAAGATTGGCAAACTGCGAAACTAGCTCAAACTCCCTTACCTGCTAAAGCTGTATTGCTGACTTTCGACGGCGGCTATCTCGATTTTTTCAACCATACTTTCCCTTTACTAAAACGCTTTGACTTTACAGCGACTGTTTTTCTAGTAACAGAGTCAATCGGAAAGACAAATAGTTGGGAAAAAGCAGATTCTGAACAAGTACAGTTAATGGGATGGCGCGAAATTCGCCAACTGCGAGATGCCGGGATTGAGTTTGGTTCGATGTCTGCGACTTATCAACCTCTGACTGGTTTGTCGCCCACAGAAATTGTGCGAGAAGCGGCAAAATCTCGTGCTATTTTGGAACGAGGATTGGGAAAACCTGTCAAATGCTTTGCTTATCCCTACGGAAATGTTGATAAAATTGTAGAAAATTTAGTTCGTGCGATCGGCTATACTTATGGTGTGTCCTACGAATCGAAATTTAGCAATTTTGAAGATTCTTTACTGTCGCTTCCCCGGATGCAAGTCACCACAGAAAATGCCTTGAAATTACCTCTGTAGCTTCTGTAGGGTGCGTCAGCTAGCAAAATTTTCACCGCAATTAACAATCTCTCAACTGACGCACCTTACTTTAACTTACTTTAACTTACTTTAACTTCTGTAGGGTGCGTCAGCTAGCAAGATTTTCACCACAATCGAAAATCTCTCAACTGACGCACCCTACTTTAACTTACTTTAACCTCTGTAGGGTGCGTCAGCCAGCCAGATTTTCACCGCAATTAACAATCTCTCAACTGACGCACCTTACCAATGAAATCGTTTAATCAATCCCTTAATTTTCCTACTCAAATAACCACCCAACCCCCTTGAAATCTTCTCAAACTTATAATCAAACAAAATATCCATCACATCTTCAGTTTTCATGTACTTTAGATAAGAAATTGTTTTATCAGTAAGTACATCATTCACATCATCGATATACTTTCTCACCGCCAATCTTTCCGAAATATGCCATCTCTTATCGAACTTGCGGTGCATTTCCGTCTCATAATCCCCAAAATCTGATATTTTCCCATCCAAATATTTTTGAATGTATTTCCCCGCTATTTCCGCGCCATCCATCCCGTGTCTAATTCCTTCGCCGCCCAGAAAATTAACCGTCGAGACAGTATCGCCGATCGCAATTATGTTATCCTGACAATAGATATCCTTCAAACCCTGACTGTATTTCAGCGTTGAACCGTGTTTGTCAATAATTTTATAACTTTTCGACTTCAGATACTCATCAATCAGTAAATAGATATACTTTTTCAAAGGTTCCAAATTCTTCACTGTTTTCGCATCTAAAAAAACCCTGCCCGCACCAACTTTCAGGCGATTTTGTTCCATCGGAAATATCCAAGAATAACCCTTCGGCATCCATTTATCACCCAAAAAGAAGATTAAATCATTAGCATATTTATCATAAACTTCTGGTTCTACTTCAATTAAATATTCTATACCAGTTCCCGACAAGAAATCTGGTTTATCCTTCTCTTTCTCATACATAATCGCCCTCGCAAAACCAGTCGCATCAACCAATACTTTCGCGCTAACTTGGATGATTTTGCCGTCAGATAGCTGTTTGAATTCTACGATGGTTTCGCCGTTAGATTGTGAATGTTTTATGTAGCGATAACCAAGCCAAACTTCACTTCCATTCCCCTGAACTTCACTAGCCAGAAATGCTCTAAATTTAGCAAAATTTAAAACAACTCCCAAGCTTTTAGGAGATTCCCAAGTTTGACTGACTTTGCTAGTTTCAATAGTAAGTTTGTGCCAAAAACTGCCGATTACTGATTCGGGTAAATCGAATTGTGAGAGAGTTTCTAGAGGTGTGGCGGCGCTGGAAAAGTCATTTTTATTAAAATTATCATTCTGTTCTGCAAGTAAGACTTGGCGACCAGATTTTGCGAGGATTCTTGCACAGTGACCACCTGCGGGGCCTGCTCCTACTATTACTATATCAAAACTTTTTAAAGTCATCTTGCTATTAATTCACTTCCAATGTCAAAACACCCGCCGAAATATCAACTACTAAGCGCCGATTTTTCAGCCACTGGCGGCCGATTAAAATTTCCGGTACTCCCGTACCTACATGAACAGGAATATCAAATTCTTGACCCTCAATACGCACTTTCCCCGCATAAAGATCGAAATTAAATTCTCCCTTAGCTGTTCGCATTTTTTCTTGTTTGATATATGTCCAATCAAGTCCCTCTAAATCCTGACTGTCCATTGCTAACCAGCCAGAAAAACCTGTATCAAGCAGAGCATCAACAGGTAATTCTAAGCCGTTATCAGCAACCAATTCAATTTCAAAAAATAGCTCGTCCTGATCGCCAAATGTTCCTTCAATCATATCGTGCCACAAACTCCGGTTTCATTGATCCGAAAGACCTGCAATTTAACTTTCGGGTATTTCTCATGAGCTATATTTGCAACTAGCATATCATCCTTGTCGATAAAATATTCCCCGCTGTCGGGTTCAACGGCCATGTACCAGTTGTAGTGGGTTTTCATTAATTCTGGTTTGAGGCGATCAAAAATTGGTTTGCAGCGCTGATAAAATGCTTCTCTTTCAGCTTGCCACTGGGCTTTTTTTTCTTCTGACCATTGAATTTCTGGGAATAATCTTCCCCGACGTACTGTGCGAGTTGGGTTGAGATAAGTCATTGTTGATTCTCCTTTTTATCAGATGATACTATATTAGCTCGTCCTCTTCACCAAATTTTCCTGCAATCAGATCCTACCACAAAATCCTGTTTCATTGATCCTAGTTGATGCTCCTTTGTGTCAGATGGTACTATATTTATGAGTTTAATAGAATTTTCCTGAAACAAATCATGACAAACACTTTCAACTTAACTCCTAATCCTGATAATTTTACAGTACCTCCTGGTTTGATGGCTCAGTTTCTTGGAGGTGTTCTTGGCTTGGAAGGCAATGATACAATCAGAGGCTCGTCTGAAAGTGAAATCATTAACGGAAATGCTGGTAAAGATATTTTATTCGGTGGTGATGGCAATGATAACCTGCAAGGCGGTAGAGACGAAGACGATTTATACGGCGAAGTTGGCCAAGATACTCTAATTGGTGGTCTTGGTGATGATTATATCGTAGGTGGTGACGGAAACGACATCTTGAATGGCGGTCGAGGTGATGATTTATTAGATGGAGGTGCAGGTAACGATACTCTGAGCGGCGACTTGGGTTACACTCTGTATAAAGGTGGAACGGGTAGTGATGTGTTCGTCCTAAGAACGGATGTTGTTTTAGGAGATCCAAAGCGTAATCCTAACAGTAGCGTACAGGCGTGGGATATTATTCTAGACTTTGAAAAGTCTCTCGATCGAATTGGTCTTACTAATGGTTTAACTGAGGCAAATCTCAGACTCACCGCCTTTTCAGTCCCACTGCAAAATATTCGCTTGGTTTCGGGAAGATTTCCTCAAGAAGGCAAAATTTCTTTAGCCGATTTAGATCCCGATCGAAATAGTCGTTATGACGCTACTACGATTCAAATAGCTTCAAATGGTCAAATTTTAGGTAGAGTTCTGAATGTGACACCATCTGACTTGCAGAGTCGTTTTATTACACTGTCATAGATCGGGTATTTTTGAGGATCTGTCTCGAATGGTAAGGTGGGCATTGCCCACCCTACAATTCTAGCTAATTAGACGCTAACAGGTGACTGTTTGCGGCTGAATGTTGCCAATATTCGATCGCACATTTGCGACGGATTCAATCCCAAAGTAGCAAAGGATTGTTCAGGCGTGGCATGATCCACCAATGTATCAGGTACACCCAACCGCATCAATGGAACCAGGACATTATTGTCTAGCAAAGCTTCGGCTACTGCTGAACCGAAACCACCCATTAAACAACCTTCTTCCATTGTGACAACTTTGCCGATTCGCTGTGCCAAAGGCAAGATTAATTCGGTATCTAAAGGCTTGACAAAACGCGCATTAATCACAGTTGCTTCAATGCCATGTTCGCTCAACATCTCGGCGGTTTGCATCGCCGGATAGACCATTGAACCGTAACCTAAGATTAGCACGTCGTCGCCGTTGCGGAGGATTTCCGCTTTGCCGATCGGCAATTCTTCCCAACCTTCTTCCATCAAAGGCACGCCGTGACCGTTACCACGCGGGTAACGCATCGCGATCGGACCACTGGTATGATTGACTCCCGTGACTACCATTCGCTGCAATTCTGCCTCATCTTTCGGAGCCATAATTGTCAGATTTGGCAAACAGCGCAAGTAAGAAATGTCATACATTCCTTGGTGAGTTGGGCCATCAGCACCGACGATTCCGGCTCGATCCAAACAGAAGAAAACAGGCAAGTTTTGGATACAAACATCGTGAACAATTTGGTCGTATCCCCGCTGCAAAAAGGTCGAGTAAATTACTACAACCGGGCGCATTTTTTCGCAGGCTAAGCCAGCAGCTAAAGTGACGGCGTGTTGTTCAGCAATGCCGACATCAATGTACTGTTTCGGCAGTTTTTCCTGAAGTTTGTCTAGGCAAGTTCCCGTTGCCATTGCAGCGGTAATACCGACAATTTTCGGATTATCTTCTGCTAGCTTAACCAGACAGTGAGCAAAGACTTTCGAGTAAGCGGGAGGCTTGGGTTTAGTCGAAGGAATGCCTTTACCTGTGGCTAAATTAAACGGGTTTTGAGCGTGATATCCTACTTGGTCTTTTTCGGCGATCGCATATCCTTTGCCCTTCACCGTCACCACATGAACTAACACCGGGCCTTGGATGGTATGACCATGTTTGAAAGTAGCAATTAACTCTTCCAAATTGTGTCCGTCTACCGGGCCCATGTAGGTAAAGCCTAATTCTTCAATTACGGCTCCAACCTTCGACACCGCTAACCGTTTCATACCTTCTTTGAGGCGTTCCATTTCTGGCGTAAATGTTTCACCAACAAACGGAATTTGTTTGAATTGTTCCTCTAAGTTATCTTTGAGAAATTGCACCGGCTGCGAGAGTCGCATCTTGTTCAAATAGCGAGTAATTGCGCCGACATTGGGCGAGATTGACATCTCATTGTCGTTGAGCACTACCATCAGATTCGTTTTCGGCATATGGCCTGCGTGGTTAATCGCTTCGAGTGCCATACCCCCTGTCAGTGCACCATCGCCAATGACTGCTACAGTTTTAAAGTTTTCGCCTTTGAGGTCGCGGGCCATTGCCATTCCTAGAGCTGCGGAAATGCTCGTAGAAGCGTGTCCAGCACCAAAATGGTCGAATTTGCTCTCGCAGCGCTTGAGATAGCCTGCAACGCCGTCTTTTTGGCGTAAGGTGTGAAAATTGTTGTAGCGACCGGTGATCAATTTGTGCGGATAAGCTTGGTGGCCGACATCCCAGGTAACTTTGTCGCGATCGAGGTCGAGGGTTTGGTAGAGTGCTAAGGTCAGTTCGACTACGCCCAATCCGGGGCCGAGATGGCCGCCACTGGCTGCTACAGTTTCTAAATGCTTTTCTCGAATTTGTCGGGCAATTTGTTCGAGTTGATGAATCGATAAGCCGTGTAATTGGTTTGGGTGAGTCAGTTCGCTGAGATGCATATTTTAAAATCTTGCTCCTGTGAATCAGGACGAATCCTTAACAGCCATAGGTTGAGCCTGCGACGCTTGGGACGCGCAGGTTAGAATAGTTTAACGGTTATTTGCAAAAAATTGTGATGCGTAACAATTTTATTATTTCTGAATTGGTAATGATTGTAAATAAATTGTTAAAAATTAATACAAATACTGATTAGGTTGCTAGTCGCTGATGGGTAATTATGAGTTGAACGGGGATCGTTAGGAATTTACAACCACTTGTTGTAGTGAAGGCTGAGTTTTTAGCCATCTTGTTTCTGCGATCGGACTATGATGCAAAATCATTAACTGTGATTTGCTAAGGGCTTCTAGTGCGTAGGTACGACCTTGTAAATCGCTAAACTCAACTTCAACAAATTCTGCATCATCAGGACACGGCAGTGCCGTTTCCCTACAATTAATCGGGGTAGGGAAACGGCATTGCCGTGTCCTCATAGCGAGCGCTTAGCTCGCTGTCGTATAAGTTGTCGAGTGCGATCGGACACCATTTGGCTTGGGTAGACAGTTGGGCGTTAATCAACGTAAAAATTCGGGATAATTCGATGATGCCAGCTAATTCTGGAACTTCATCGACAGTTAGCAAATATAGTTTTTTTCTCTCTAGCAATTCTTCCATACGAAATTGGAGTTCGTCGGTAAATCTGAATAAGTAAATATTCCCAAACTCTACCATTTTAAGGCCTTGGGGCATTAAGGAGGAAGGTTTTACCATTAATTGAGTATTCATAGGAATTAAAGCTCGCAGATACTCTTGAAATATTGTATAACACACTTCGACTACGCTCAGTGACCAGAAGTACGATGAAGGATCGATCGCACTTATCATCAAATACGATCGCCCTCATCGATCAATTACAACATTGAATCTAATTCAGTCGCACTTCCGGCAATTTTTCAGCCCCTGTCAAATCAAAAACGATCGCGTGTTTAGTCGCCGGTAACAACCGCCGTAAAATCTGGATATACCCGTCAGCATCACCCCGGCGGTGAAATCGAGCAACCACCAATCGCTGCATATTTGGCAATTGCCGCACAATACACCAGGGATGAGAGTTTAATTTTGGCTTCGATGTTGGTATCATAGGAAAATCCTTCCCCACGGAAAGCGGGGTGTGATAGAAAAAGCGATCGCCCTTAAGTTTTCGACGCTAAGAGGGCGATCGTTTTTAGTGTACATAGCTATTGTCGGGTATATATGCACCGATGTCAAGCCAAATATGGGCTACGTTAGACTGCGGATTCGAGAACTAGCTGAGCAAAGAGGTTGGACGTTCAAAGAAGTTGCCGATCGCTCTGGAGTCAACTACAACACCGTAAAAAGTTACGGAAGGCGGGATGCTTTGAACACAGTTGATCTTTCTGCTGTCTACAAAATAGCCCGCGCCTTAGAAGTAACAATAGAAGATTTGGTCGAGATTTTGGAAGATTGAGGGTTCTTTAGTAGCGTAGGGATGAAGCATTTGGGCGACAATCGCTCATAAAAACCCGATGTTCGATGTCCAAATGCTTCATCCTCCCCAGCGTTAGTTCAAATGCGTTCTATATCAAATCCGTCTCCGAATCATTCATTTCTCTCTCCTCTCTTCCTCTGCGTTCTCTGCGGTTAAATAAATCTTATTTCTTAGTCCGCGAAGGCGGACTTCGTTTATGTAGACGCGGTTTCAACCGCCGTGTCTTTATTCTCTAAACCCGCGTTTGACTACGCTCAATTTCT
The DNA here is from genome assembly GCA_043742065.1 of Oscillatoriales bacterium. Classification (GTDB taxonomy): domain Bacteria; phylum Cyanobacteriota; class Cyanobacteriia; order Cyanobacteriales; family Microcoleaceae; genus Microcoleus. The sequence continues at coordinate 1,275 of JAYTZD010000611.1, read as the reverse complement.
GCCAACAATTGCTCTTGACTTTTCGCAGGTTCCTTACAAGTCAAACACTCACAAACCAACCCAACAACCCCTTCAGGCAAATCAGCTTCAATCTGAAAAACAGCAGTCGGATAATACTGCGAAACTAACCCAGAAATTAGCTCAGGAGTCGTGCGAATCAAAGTAGAACGCTGATACCAATCCAGCGCCGAAATCAGACTGGGACAAGCTTGGGGAGCATCTTGCAGAATACTGCTGAAAGCTTGCAAACCTTGTTCCGCGCGATCGAGGAATTCCAAATTTTGATCCAACAACGCTAAACGAACCAAACAGGCGATCGCAATTCCATTAGCCGCCGGAGTAGCATTGTCTGTATAACTGCGTTCCCGCACCAACAAATCAGCGCTAGCATCCTTCGCAGTATTATAATATCCCCCCAGTTCGACACTCCACAAAAACTCATCAAACTCTGCTTGTACCTCGACAGCTTTCTGCAACCATTTGTCACTTTCTGCAACTAACGACAAACTCCCTTGATGCAAATCCAACAATGCTTTCACAAACAAAGCATAATCTTCCGACTGCGCCATCACAGCGGTTTTGCCATCATAATTCAATCGGTGAAACCGCCCATCAATCCACTGATTATTTAAAATAAAATCAGCAGCCTTTACCGCCAATTCCAGATACTCCAAATTCCCAAAAACCGCAGCAGCCCTCGCCAAACCAGAAATCATCAAGCTATTCCAAGCTACAATCATTTTAGTATCAGTAACTGCCGGAATTCTCCCAGGCCAACTATCGTTTTTAGCTTCCTGATTATTCCGGGCTGGGGGAAAGGTTTTTACAGTATCGGGATGGCCGCCGTAACGCACTTGAAATAGTTTAGCTAAAGCCGTTTCTACCGTTTGGCTCAATTTTCCCGAATGGCGACGCTGCAATACATTTTTCCCTTCAAAATTACCGCCACGACTAACAGTAAATTGTTGTTCAATTTCTCCTAATTCCTCCGCCGTCAACAGTTGTTCCAGTTCGCTATAAGTCCAAACATAAAACACTCCTTCTTCCGGTTCAACTTCCTCGGAATTGTTGAAACTATCAGCATCCTGTGCCGCATAAAAATAGCCAGTGGTTGCAGTCATTTCTCGCTTCAACCATTCTACAGTCCCCGCGATCGCAGTTTCAAAAGCCGGTTCTTGAATTCCTGCACTCCAGAGATTAGCTAAATACTCAACAATTTGACCATTGTCATAGAGCATTTTTTCAAAGTGTGGGACAGTCCATGTATCATCAACT
>JAYTZD010000610.1:0-1055 GCA_043742065.1 Oscillatoriales bacterium | reverse complement strand
CGATTTCAGGATTGGGTTTGGGAGTTTCTGACTGAGCTTGTTTCGCCTTAGCAGTAGCCTGTGCTTGGGCTGCTACCTTCGCTAATTGGGCTTTGGTTTCAGGTTTTTGACCGTCGAGGGATTCAATTTCTGCCAGTTTGACTGTCATTTTCATAATCCCAAACCTGACGCTCAATTCTTCGTTAGCATCTGGGCTACTCAGGACTTCGGCGGTTTGGCCCAAGCTGGGAATGCGGATGCGATCGCCCACTTTTGGCATAAAACCCGGTTTCGGTTTCGCCGGTTCCTTCCGCGAGGGCAAGTGTTTGGCGGAAATTTGATTTAAGGTTTCTGTCGCAACTTGAGCATTTTGAGCCGTTTGGTTGCCAGATTGTAAACGACGAATGATTTGAGCAATTTCTGATTTTGCCGTGCCTATTGCCTCATTTACTGCCACTTCCTGAGCTATTTTTAGTTCTCGCTCCCTTTCTTTCAAAGCAGTTGCTTTTTGAGAAACTTCTCGGTGCAGTTGTTCGGTTTGTTGCAGCAGTTGAGTTGCTTCTCTGGCTTTGGTTTCCTGTTTCCGCCGCTGGGCTTCGAGTCCAGCAATTACTTGATTGACATCTTGAGACGCTCCTCCAACATAGGTTTGAGCTTCTGCAACTATTTCTGGTAGCAAACCGAGTCTTTTGGCAATGCTTAGGGCGTTGGAACGTCCGGGAATTCCCCACAGTAACCGATAGGTGGGCTGCATGGAACTGTCGTCAAATTCCACTGAGGCATTTTCAAAGCGGGAGTCTTGATATTTGAGGGCTTTGAGTTCGCCAAAGTGGGTAGTTGCGATTGTTAATAGGGAGTGTTGGGCGAGGTATTGCAAAAGCGCGATCGCCAATGCACTACCTTCTGATGGATCAGTCCCCGCTCCTACTTCGTCTAGCAAAACTAAGGATTTGGGAATTGGGAATTGGGAATTGGGAATTGGGGATTGGGAATTGGGAATTGGGAATTGGGAATTGGGAATTGGGAATTGGGAATTGGGAATTGGGAATTGGGAATTGGGAATTGGGAATTGGGCA
>JAYTZD010000609.1:0-21625 GCA_043742065.1 Oscillatoriales bacterium | reverse complement strand
ACACCAATGCAGCAAACATTGATGTCAGTCACAGAAGCCTTCAAATCTTTTAAAGAATTAAGAGATTTGTACATCAAAGGTCAATTGCATTTTAAGCCAAAGCCACCGGGATACCTGACAGGTTCTAAGTTGTTCAAAGTGGCTTATCCAAATTCGGGAGGTTTAAGACCCAAACTTATTGACAATCAGTTAAGGTTTTCCTTGGGTTTAACAGTGAGGCGATGGTTTGGAGTTTCTGAATTCTTTTTACCTATGCCATCGAATCTGGATTTTTCCAAAGTGAAAGAGTTTACGATTCTCCCTAAGAATGGTGCTTTTTATCTGGAAATGTCCTACAAGGTTGAAAAACAACAACATAATCTGGACATTGGTCAAGCATTATCAATTGACTTGGGAACTGCTGATAATTTAGCAGCTTGTGTCGATACATTAGGAAATTCCTTCTTAATTGATGCTCGTGGAATGAAAGCAATGAATCAATTGTGGAACAAAAAAGTAGCAACTAGAAAAGAAGGAAAGCCAGAAGGTTATTGGGATAATTGGTTAGACCGTGTAACTCGCAAACGTAATCACCAAATGCGTGATGGTATCAATAAGGCTGCCAAGTTAATTGCCAACCATTGCCTGAAATCCGGAATTGGTACACTGATAGTTGGGTGGAATGAAGGTTTTAAGTCTAACAGTAATCTAGGTAAATTGAACAATCAAAAATTTGTTCAAATGCCTTTAGGTAAACTCAAAAACAGATTGAAAGAACTGTGTGATTTGCACGGTATCAGGTTTGTTGAAACAGAAGAAGCATATACATCGAAAGCTAGTTTTTTAGATGGTGACTCCCTACCCAAATATGGTGAAAAACCATCGGGGTGGAAAGCATCTGGAAAACGAATTAAACGTGGCTTGTATCGATCAGCAAATGCTTCGATTGTGAATGCAGACTTAAATGGTGCTGCCAATATTCTAAGAAAAGTAGCCAGTAAGTTAGGTGTAGGCTTAAACCAACTGGGTAGACGGTCTTTGACGACCGTAGCGAGAGTTAGACTTTGGGTATTACCCAAGCCTACTTTGTCCGCAGAATCTCAGTGTCTTTAGACCTGAGAGTGTCAATCCAACCGGATTAATTTGACTAAAAGACTCATGATTTCTCCCTGTTCCGGTGTAATGATGATGCGATTGTCAGAAATCGCGATCGCATGAGTCCAATGAACAGCTTCCTCGTACCGCAATGCGTGTAGTTGGTGGATTGTGCGGCGGACTCCCAGGGGTGAACCGATGATAATATGACGGACTGCTTCGCGTGAGCCCTCAAAGGTTTGGTTGGTTTGGTTGGTTAAAACCTTCGGCGATGTTTGGTTCGATGATGAATCTTGCAACATAGCTTTGATAATTTTGGATAGGTTTGATGGTTTGTCACGGTAAAACCGCGTACAATAACAAGTTGAAGAAAAGACAACAATTCCCCTACAGCACAAGTGGCTTTAGCTGGTGCTATCTAAATCTATATGCTTGAATATAAATTAATTTAGGGTAGATGTCAATCATTTTAGGCAAAATCCAAATAATTTAATATAAGTTAACAAATAGCCTATGGAAATCTCAGAAAGAGCCGATCGATCGCCCCTAATGCGACTGAGAGTTCAGCGGTTTATGACTCAAAAGCAGCTAGCAGAAGCACTTGGCGTTACGGAAGCGACAGTCAGCAACTGGGAAGCGGGGCGATCTGTACCCAAACTAACGCCTGTTCAATACAAGAAATTGCTAGAGATTCTGCAAATTACCTCTGCCGAATTACCCGACCAATTTGGTTATCCCAACGATCTTGATGGATAGAATCTTAAGAGTGGCAAAGAATAATGATACTGTTTACCTTCTTAGCAAATTAAATAATCTGGTGGTTCATCAAAATGACGACTCTGACCGTAGAAATCCTTTGTTCTGAAGCAGCAATATTCTCAGCCGCCGAGTCTCAACACCCGGAACCTCTGCTTTATGGCATCACAGACGGAAAGGCTGTTGGAACATATTTGGAGCAAAAGTTCAGACTCTATCTCAAGCAGCAATATGAATTTATAGATGGCAATTCAGCAAGTGGCATTGATTTCCCAGGGATATTGGTTGACGTGAAAGTAACAAGCGTTAGGCAACCGCAATCGTCATGTCCTTTCAAATCTGCAAGGCAAAAGATTTTTGGGCTGGGATATTCACTGATTATCTTTGTTTACGAAAAAACAGACAATAGTATAATCCGAACTGCAACGCTGAATATTTTGCATACAATTTACGTGAGTGCCGAAAGAACAGCAGATTTTCAAATGACTCGTGGAATTCTGAATATTTTAGACAACGAAGGCAATAAAGATGATTTGCTAGCTTTCATGTTTGACAAAAATCTACCGGTTGATGAAATTGAAGCAGGTAACATTGCAGACGAAATACTGAGAAATCCACCATTGCAAGGTTTTTTGACCATTTCTAATGCGTTGCAATGGCGACTTCAGTATGGCAGAGTCATTGAACGTGCCGGACAACAGGAAGGCGTGATCGCAGTTTATAAGTCTAACCGATGAATTCCAACGATCGCAAAACAAAACTAGAATACGGGGATTTTCAGACACCGCCTGCATTAGCCGAGATGGTGTGTCGAAAATTAGTAGAACTTAATGTCAATCCTCGCACCATAATTGAGCCGACGTGCGGTATCGGTAATTTTATTCAAGCTGCTACACATTCGTTTCCATCCGCAGACAAGATTATCGGGGTTGAAATCAATCAAAATTACTTAACACAAATTAGACTAAATAAGCAATTATTTCAGAATCAGAGATGCGATATTTTCCAGGGAGATTTCTTTCAATTTGATTGGGAACCGTTAGTTGATCAATACACAGATAGACTGCTGGTACTCGGCAATTTTCCTTGGGTGACAAACTCCCGACAAGGAACTGTTGGCAGCAAAAATTTACCTAAAAAAAACAACTTTCAAGGTAACAAAGGCTTAGATGCTCTCACAGGTAAGAGTAATTTTGATATCTCAGAATGGATGTTGATTCAGGTAGTGCAATGGCTGCAAAAGCGGGATGCCACTCTGGCGATGCTTTGCAAGACTTCGACGGCTAGAAAGTTATTGAATTACCTTCATTCTCAAAAACTCAATCTCGCTGAATGTGCAACTTACACAATAGATGCTAAAAAATATTTTGATGCAAATGTTGATGCTTGTTTGTTAGTCTGCAAATTTGATGCTCATTCGCGAAACTACTTCTGTGATGTATTTAGTAGTTTAGAAATTTCAGATAGTCACCGAATTGGATATCACAACAATCTCCTGGTTAAGGATATAGACGCTTTTAGTAAATTGAGCTATCTATATGCGGTGAATTCAGGGGCAAAATGGCGATCTGGTGTCAAGCACGACTGTTCTAGTGTAATGGAACTTAAGAAAATTGACAATTATTTTGTCAATACATTGGGAGAAGTTGTCGATATTGAGGAAACTTATCTGTTTCCGCTGATCAAAGGATCTGGTGTTGCTCAAAATCGAATTCATGCTACCGATCGCTATATGCTAATTACTCAAAAATTTATTGGGGAATCAACTGAAGATATCCAAAAAATTGCCCCTAAAACAGGGCGATATCTGGAGTCTTGCGGGCAAGCCCTAGATAATCGAAAAAGCAAAATTTATCAAAATAGCCCTCGATTTGCGATTTTTGGAGTTGGCGATTATACCTTCAAACCTTGGAAAATTGCGATTTGTGGGCTTTATAAAAAATTGGAGTTCAGGTTGATTGGTGAAATAGCTGATAAACCTGTGGTTTTTGATGATACTGTTTACTTTCTTGGCTTTGACGAAGAGGGAGTTGCACGTCAAACTTTTGAGCTTTTAAATTCAACGGCGGCAATTAACTTTTATTCGTCGATCGTATTTTGGGATGAAAAGCGTCCGATCAAATCGAGTGTCTTAAATTGTCTGAATCTGGCACTGCTGGCAGATTCGGAGTTTATTCCACAATCTGATAAACAGGCCGACATCCAGACAATATACCGTGCAAATTGACGACATTTCCGATTACGGCGATCGCAGGTGCTGCAAATCCAGTCACTTCAACTTGCTCTACAATTGTAGCTAAAGTTCCGATCAATTCTTCCTGTTCTGGCCGCGTTCCCCAACGCACTAAAGCTATGGGCGTTTCGACACTCAATTCGGCTGCTGTCAACTGGCCGATGATGTATGGTAAATTGTGAATCCCCATGTATATTACAATGGTTTCGGAGCCACGCGCGATCGCCTGCCAATTTACCTCTGGTCGATATTTTCCCGCTGATTCATGACCGGTCACAAAGGTGACAGACGAACTGTACGATCGATGTGTTAACGGAATTCCCGCATAAGCAGCCGCTGCAATCCCAGAAGTTACACCGGGAACGACTTCGACAGAAACTCCAGCTTTGACCAAATCTTCCATTTCCTCGCCACCACGGCCGAAGATAAACGGATCTCCGCCTTTGAGACGGACAACGATCGCATTATCTTGAGCTTTTTCGATCAATAATTGAGTAGTTTCGTCTTGTATTAGCGAATGGCGGCCGCGACGTTTCCCCGCATCAATTCGTTCTGCTTGCGGATTGATTGACTCCAAAATTTGAGCACTGACTAAAGCGTCGTAAATCACGACATCGGCACACTCTAACAAAGCTTTTCCTTTCAGCGTCATCAAACCTGGATCTCCCGGCCCTGCACCTACTAAATACACCTTACCCACAGACATTTTCACCTCTTGTTTTTCTATTACTTCCTGTGCATCTTTACGGTTCATTTTTGAATCAACTCACCAATTAAGTCTGCTAATTCTACACTTGCGCCTAAAGGATTTGCCAGATGCAGTTCCGCCGTGGGAAATTGCTGCTTTAACTGTTCGACAGTTTTGGCGATCGCATCTGTAATTCCTCCATTAAATAAGAAGTATGGCACAATTCCTATTTGCTGCTGTCCATCACGAACTAAACTGTCAATTTGTTCCTCCAAACTCGGCTTTACCGACCAATAAGCTGCGTGTGCGCCGACTTTGCTAGCTATTTCCTCAACTATCGAGTTGCCTCCCGGACGGCGACTACCATGAGATAGTACAATCCATTTGGGCGATCGCGAATTGGGGAGGAAAGCCACCTCTTGCATCTGAGTTTTCACCAAGTTGGCTAAGCCTGCTTGTTGGGTTCCCAAATGCGGCTGCAATTCAATGTTTAGCTTGGAAGAAAGAGTTTGTCTGGCAATTTCTACCTGGGCGGGAATGTCTTCAGCGACATGAACACCGGGCAATAAAAATATGGGTAAGATTTGGACTTCTGTCAATCCGAGGGAGAGAGTATGTTCGGCAAAATGGCAAATTTGCTCGTGCAAAGGCGCGCCCAACTCTAAGGTAGCGGTTCCGACTGTGGGAACAGAGGAAGCGGCAGAATTGCTCAAAATTGGTAAATTTTGAGACAGTAGTTGAGCTAGATTTTCCAGGGCTAGTTGGGGTCGAGGGTCGCGACTGCCGTGAGATACTAATAAATAGGTCGATCGCAATTTCAATATTTCAATAGGGATGTGATCTGAATGGTTGATCGGGATATTAGATAACTATAACATCTCAGAGCCGAAATTACTAAAAAAAATAGAACAGTCAAATCCCCGACTTCTTGAAAAAGTCGGGGATCTAAGTTACCGAATATTGTAATTAACCTTGAGGAGCGGGATCTGCGATATACTTGAAAGTAGGTTCTGAGTTCAAAGCAGTAGGTTCATCCTTGCCATCACTAGACAAGTTAAAGAACAAATCCACAGTTGAATCTGGCTGAATATTTCCGAACATCGGATCAGTAAGTTTGCCCATAGATTCTAGAGCTTTCATAAACATTTGAGTGTGAGAAATTTCGCGAGTCAGCAAGAAGTGCAGCGTCTTTTTCGTCCCCTCATCTGGTGCCAGCTTAATCAATGCTTCGTAGGTTTGGCGAGCTCCAGCTTCAGCACCGATATTAGCGCGCAAATCACGGACAACATCGCCGCCTTCGTTGACATAAGCTCCTGTCCAAGCTTGACCTTGGCTGTCCAATAAGTGCGGGCCTACACCTCGCACAGCAAATAAAGTGCTCTTGTAAGCTTCTGTTTGATCAACGTTTTTGGTATGAGCTTCGATGAGTTTGCCAACCATTTCTAAGTGGCTAAATTCTTCGAGCGCAATATCTTGTAGCATATCTTTAATCCCTGCATTTTCACAGTGAAAAGACTGCACCCAGTATTGCAAAGCTGCTGTCAATTCTCCGGTTGCTCCACCAAACTGTTCTAGCAGCAATTGGGCAAAACGGGGATGGGCTTCGTCTACTTTCACCGCAGCCATTAATTGTTTTTTATGAAAAAACATCGCTTGATATCTCCACTTAGTTCTGTTGTTAAAGTCTGAGGATTGCAGACTTTAGCTGTGTTCACCTTCGTCATCCATTGTGCGATGGGCGGATCTGTTAAAACCTCGGTCATTAGATACATCTAGCATCAGCAATTTCTCTGCTTTCTGGTAGAGTTTAAATTAGAAAAAATACTTACTTAGCAGGTAGACTAAATTAAAAGTTAGATATAGCAATCCTAAATGAATTGTGTAGTTGTTGTAAGGGCAAACCCCCCGTGGCGGTTGGTGAGCGGAGTCGAACCATTGCCCCAATCAGTGGGGGTAGGCACTCTTGGCACTACCCCTACATATTTTTAAAACTGATTTAGGATTGCTATATCTTATTGCCACATTCGGTTAATCTTGCTGACATAGCATCGAGATGTCGCAGCCACTGAATGCCACCTACCCAACGGCGAGATGGCAAATGTCCTGGAGGTGATTTATGGCTAAATTTAACTTGCCCTGAAGCAGTAGCAGAGTTGTATGTTGACCAGTTTACCCGATCGCAAAACCTGACATAATCTCCCTTAACGCCTTCGTAGATTTGCTTTTGGACACTGAAACCAAATCTATCTTGACTGTATTGCATCCAAAGGCGATCGGCTATTTGTAAATCTTCGCACGGTAACTGGGAAATCTGGTTAATTTCTAGTTGAGTTCCCGCTGTCATGGAGACTGACTGACACATTACAGCCCAAGTTTCTTGATCTGCTTCTTTCCACTTTTTGTCTGACAAATAATCCCGCAATTTGGTATAATCAACACCTGTAGATGAAATCAAATTGAGTTCCAAATCCAAGCTCAAAGAAAAAGAAAAACTTTCCTGGGGATTGGTCACTATTTTTGTTGGCAAAGTATGAAGATCAGGAGTTTTTATTAAATTAAATTTAGGCGATTTATTGCTATTACTGATATTAGAAATAATTAGAGCTTTCGGCAATATAGAATTGGGAGTAAGAACATTTAATGCTGTATTGATATCTTGCAAAACTTCGACAGCGAAACTATATCGCTGATTGAGATGAGTTTGCAGTAATTTATCTAAAATTTCACCTAACTCACTACTAATAATTGTGCCTTTGGGTAGGAACTCGCGCCACCACCAGCACTCGGTGTTGCAATCATACATATCCAAGGGAGGAACTTGTGTCATCATGCGAATGCAGGTGACACCTAAACTATAAAGGTCGCTAGCAGGAAATACTTTCCCTCGCATTTGTTCCGGAGCTAAATAATCTTGGCTACCGATTAAAGTTGCTGGACGAAGTAAGGCTGTATCGGTGAGCACTTTGGCAATACCAAAATCGATCAATACTGGTTTGTTGTCCGACTGGCGACGGATAATATTTTCTGGTTTGATGTCTCGGTGAATGACGCGATGATCGTGGATAAATTGCAAGACGGGCAATAAGTCTTGCAACAAATGCCAAATCTGATTTTCATCATAAACACCCTCGTCTAATTCTTGTTTGAGAGTCAGCCCATCAATAAATTCTTGAACTAAATAAATCTGGCTTTCTTGTTCAAAGCAGGCTAACAAATTGGGAATTTGGGTGTGATTACCGAGTTCGTCTAAACGGATGGCTTCTTGATGAAATAATTCTACTGCTTTGTTGAAGATTTCTGGATCGCGATCGTAAAATTGAAATTGCTTGACTGCACAGCGGGGGTGCGATGGGATGTCTTCATCGACTGCTAAGAAAGTTTTACCAAATCCACCTTTACCCAAGGTTTGTATGGGCCGATACCGCTGTCTAAGCAATAGATTAGAACCGCAGTTTAAGCAAAGTTGGGCAGTGCTGGAATTTTGAGGAATTTCACATTGTGGATTAATACAGTAACTCATATTGATTTGGGATTTGGGATTTTAGATTTTAAATTAGGAAAATGAGCAAGAGTTAACTATTTATGACTATATTTTAATGCGCTGGCTGAAATTAGGATACTGATTTGCTGCTGGGTTTGGCTGCACCAACTCCCGACTGTGAAAAAATTGGGTAGCGACTACGAGCTAAAATGTTGCTCAAGTCATACAGTGCAAGGAATTGAAAGCATGGTGAATAAGCGCGATCGCCCAAAAATCAAAAAAATCAAAAAAAAATTGCCAAACCCCTAGACCTATGCTAAGGTTAGATGCTATAGTGAGAAAAACACGGCGAGCGTAGCCAAGTGGTTAAGGCAGTGGTTTGTGGTACCACCATTCGTGGGTTCAATTCCCATCGTTCGCCCTTTTAAGTCTGTATTACCTGGTTCCTAGGCTCTGCCTGGGAACCGATGTCCAGAGGCTCTGCCTCGTTTGCGAATAGCTGGTTCCTAGGCTCTGCCTGGGAACAGGTGTCCAGAGGCTCTGCCTCGCTTGCTGGAACAATTGGAGGCAGAGCCTCCGGATCTGCGTTACCAGGCAGAGCCTGGTAACGAGTAGAGTCCCTGATTGACTGTGGCACAAGTTGCGATCGTGTTAATATTGTATTGATTGGGGCGACAAACAATAATTTAAACATAAAAATGCCATCTTTAGTAGCAGAAGATTGGGGATATAAATTTACTGGAAATCGAGCGATTAATAAGTTTATTCGCGACGTTGAAGGAGAAGCGGCTTTAGCAAAGTATTGTGATTGGGAATCCAAAGAGCGTGCCGAAGTTTTAATGTCTGATATTGTCAGTAAATCGCACAATCTTTTCTACGTGCGTCGCCAACAGGTAAATCAGAGATTTGCCGAAGAAGAAATCTGGGAATTAATCATTGCTACCGATGAAGATGATTTTGAATTACCGGCATTGTTGCAAAAAGCCGATCGCACTTTACGATTATTAGCTTGTGTACGCTTTGAAGATGGCATTGGTGGCTTAAAGTTACTAGATGCTGGTTTAGTGCATCGGCTCAGAGGTAACAAAGACGGGTATGTTTTACCACAGAAATTGCGACTTTTAGGCAATAGTAAAGCAGGCATTCCTCGAAAGTCGATCGCCCAGGTTCAACAACTACCATTTTGGGACGATAGACACATCCCAACTACCGAACAACTAAAAGTTTGGCACACTTTCTTGAAAGTTGAAAAACGCATTGCTGAAGCCCGTCAGTTTTGTGTACCTTTTCGCGGTCATAATTACGGTTCTAGCCTCAAAATCATCACTTTAGAAATTGATTCTCGTTCCGCAACTCTGGATGGCTATGATGAAAATTCCTTAGAATTAGGTGATTTTCGAGAAAGGCTGAAAAAGGCGCGCAATGAAGAAATCACCCTGTTTGATTCTGCACCGGGAAGCAGAGGAAACCGAGATGGAGATCGGTTAGGAAGCATCGCAGAAGTTGACTTTGAGCATAGCAAATTACGCATCAAATTAGATCCCGATCTAGCCTCGCGCCTGGCTGGCGATCGATATTTCTTGCCTAAACAAGGATTTTTGTATTTTGAGGCTGCTGGCGATATTAGTCAGATTAAACGCAAAGAACAAGCTTTGAAAATGTTGACAGATGGGCGCGCTCAAAATCCCTATTTGAGCGACTTTTTGTTCGATGCAACTCAAGCCAGACTGCCGAAAAAAAGTGTTAAGTTAGACCGAGAAAACTTATTAAATCGCAATGCCAATGCTGACCAAATTGCTGCTGTAGAAACCGTGCTTTCCGCACGAGATTTAATTCTGATTCAAGGCCCGCCGGGAACCGGCAAAACTACGGTTATTGCTGAGATTTGTTATCAAATTGCCCGTATGGGTGGCAAAACCCTGATTGCTTCTCAAGCTAATTTAGCTGTAGATAATGCTTTGAGTCGGTTGGTTCACAATCCGGCGATTCGGGCGTTGCGGAAGGGAAAAGCTCATAAGGTGCAGGAAGAAGGGCAGCCGTTTTTGGAAGAAAATGCGATCGGGACTTGGCTACAAAATACAGCGACTGATTGCGAACAAAAACTCTTACAGCGGCAGACAAATGTCACATATTTACGGCAGTTGTTGGCAGAATCGGAACGATTTGCAGCTTACTTTACCGCCGAATCAGAATTTCATAATCAACAAAAACATCTGTATAGTAGCAAGGCAAGTCTTGAGGCTAACTGCAATCACCAAGAAACAGCATACCAAGCAAGTTTAGCACAAAAAGACGAAATTGAATCTTTATTTTTGGGTTTAGAAAGTCTCCTGGCTGCACCAAAAGTGGATTGGGAATCTCCAGAAACAACAGAATTTTTGCCCAGACTCAAACCCTATTCAGAAGGCAATATTTTAGTAGAAAACTTTATGGCAAATGTGCGGATTGCCGCCAACAATGCTACTCAAATTGGCTTCAGTCGCCCTGCTTGCGGTGCTTTTGGGATTGCGGTTTGGTTGCGGGAAACTGTAGCACCCCAAATGTCGGAATTTAAGACAGCATTTGATTGTGCTGATGATGTATGTCATGCTATGTCAGGGATTGGGGAGTCGCTGCTGGTGTCGCGGCAGATTTCTGATACTTTGAATCAGCTACAATTGGGCGATCGCCAAAATCAGACAAATCGCCACAATTTAGAGCAAAAAATCCAGAATTTGGAACTACGAAAAGCGGAAATTGCCACGGTTGTTGTCGCCGTTGCAGAATGGATTCAGACAGCGGATACTCAACTGTATGAAGTTGTGAAATCTTGTTTGGAAACAGGGGCGCTGCTGACCGATGAGATGGTAGAATTACCTGTGGGATTGTTAAAAATTGCCCGATCGCTCAAATTGCCGATCGTCCCGCCCAAATGGAAAGTCAGTTTGCCCGATTTAGAGCGCTTGCAAAAGGCGATATCCCATGAAGCCAGCGCAGGTTTTAAGGACATTCAAGGGCAACAGTTCCGGTTTAGCGAGTTTTTGCACCTAAATTTGAGTCAAACGCCGATCGTGCTCTCTGTAGGCGATCGCACTCAATGGCAACAACTAGCCAAAGACTTTGATAACTACTCCAAAGTCACTCCCAGTCAGCGCAAATTTATCATCGAAAAAGCTGACACTTTGTTAAGCAATATTCAACAAATTTACAGTGCATCTCTACAGCCCAATCACATCCAAAATACCTTGGAACGCCTCGCCAAAGAATTGCTCCACAGCATCCTCGGAAATGCACGAGAATGTATGGTTCCCCTCAAAACCGAAACCGAACAGCAACTACAAAAACAGCATCAGCTATTAGATAGACTCAACTCAAGCTTAAACCAGCCAGAAATATCCGCCCTTCAGCATCAAGTAGCAACAGCCCAGGAAGCAACTAATTCAAAAATCACCGAAGTTACTAATCTATTGCAAGCAATTGTCCAACAGCCAAACGCACCTGAAAAATTGCAGATTCTAGCAGAACAATATATTGCCCAGAAATCTAATATTTGGGAACAGCCGCAGCAATTCATCAGGCAAGTTGATACTTGGAAAGCAAGTGCAGTGCAGCTTGAAAGTTCCATTACTGACTTAGATACTTTCGGTATTTTGACTATCATCAAAGACAGTCTAAATGAGCATTTATCTCCGCTGCAAATAGCCTCCGAAAAATCCTTACAGCAACTCCAAGAACTTCAAAAAGAATTGAGCGAAATTCTGGATCAACTAGAACAGCAACAGCCAACACCAGCATTAATTGTTGACAGAAATTGGTGGGAGTCAGCATGGAAAAATATCCCGGAAAAACACAAGCCAGAAGTTCCCATTGCTGGACTATTTGCTGTGGAGTTTCTACGCAAAATTAAGCGCCAATTCAAAACCTGGCAACGGGAATTAGAAGCAGACGAAACTGAACTAAATCGTTCTCAAAACTTCGTAACAGACTGGATCGAAAAACTCCGCAATCCCTCAGAAAAAGACCAAAACGATTTAAAGCAAATTTATATAGACAATGCCAATGTTATTGGTATTACCTGCGTACAAGCAGCCAGTTTCGACTTCAGCAAAAACTTTCCCAGTTTTGATGCAGTCATCATTGACGAGGTTAGTAAATGCACTCCCCCAGAGTTATTAATCCCCGCTTTGAAAGGCAAAAAATTAGTATTAGTAGGTGATCACAGGCAACTACCACCAATGTTCGATCGCAATACCATCGATGATATAGCTGAAGAAATAGGCTGTAGCGGAGATGAACTAAGTTTCATCAAAGAATCCCTATTCAAAACTTTGTTTGAAAATGCCGATGACAGCATCAAACAAATGCTGACAACTCAATACCGGATGCACCCACAAATTATGGGAGCAATTAATCAATTCTATGAGCAAAAACTCAACTGTGGTATTACCGAACCAGAGGAAAAACGCGCTCACAATCTTGCAGGTAAAATCATTCAAGATGCTAATCATATTCTTTGGGTGAAGACACCAATTGGACAAGGATTTGAAGAAGAAAGAAATGGAACTTCGCGCTTGAATATCAAGGAAGTTGATGCAATTGAACGTTTATGTCAGCAAATGGAAAGAGCTTGGTATCCCAAGGTTGCCAATGGTGAACCGCCCAAAGAAATCGGAATTATCACTTTTTATGGTGCTCAATTGAGGTTAATTCAAGATACAATAGAACCAGAAAAATTCCCATCTCTGAGTATCCGCACTGGGACTGTTGACATATTTCAAGGTATGGAAAGACCTGTGATTATTGTCAGCACAGTGTGCAATAATAATAGAGGCGATATTGGATTTGCTAAGGAACCAGAACGGGTGAATGTGGCATTTTCCCGCGCTCAAGAATTGTTGGTAGTTGTTGGCTGCCACGATTTATTCACCCAACAAACAGGTACTGTCGGGAAAATGTATCAGGAAGTTTCAAAAATTGTGCGTTATTTTGGAGGTTTTGTAGATGTTTCTAGCGTCATCAACTAAACCAATTGATACTAATTTAAGCGCCATCGTCGAACAAGTTGAGCAACAAAATCCCGGTTTGTCTGTTTTGGCGGCGCGTCAATTCCGCTGTGCAAGGCGACAAACACCTTTGGAGGTGACAATTAGCGAACCTCGTGAATTCAACGTGCTCGAAGAGTTTATTCTGCGGGCTTGTATCGAGTTTGTACCTGCGCCAACTTTGAAGGAATTGGCTGATTTACTGGGATTAGACGAAGTTTTTGTGAAGACTACGGCAACGACTTTGGTGAGTTTGGACATCTTGGAGGTGTCTGAAATGGGCAAAATTGCGATCGCGCCGGGAGGACAAGATTTTCGCGATTTAGGTGCAGTTAGCAAGTCGCAAATTCAATCAATTTATGCCATTTCCGATCCATTAAATCAAACTCTTACCTTTAATTTCGACTCTCTACGGACAGAAACCATCGATTTACCAGATTTAGCAGATTTAATATTACTCGAACATCAAATTGCTGACATAGCCAATTTAAGTATAACAGAAATCCAGCCATTAATTCAAGATTCTGGCTTAGGAATTCACATCCCAGCCGACGGCAAAATTGTCACAAAGTGTGATGTAGTTGGCGACGATTTGAATATTTGGCAAACAATATCTATTTTTGTGTTGTTTGATGCGATCGAAAACAAAACTAATATCCAAGTACGACAGGGAAAGCAAATATTAGAAACAGCATCAAACTTGTTGAATGAACTCGAATCCCAACAAAAACTTTCATTGAATGACTTGTACAAATTAACCGAAGAAGATGTTATTTTGGAGGAACCAGAGATTATCCCCGCTCCAAAAGCTCGGAAACAGGCATCTAAAAAGAAACGCCAGGAAACAGAGTCAGGAAACAAGTAATATGAGGACTACAGTCCTCATCAAATCAAAACTTAAAACTATTTCTAAAATTAGTATTCTACTGATTGACAATATACCGCCAATTAGGTATAATTAGTATTGGTAATCGCGTTGAGAGTTTGCCTGTGTCTGCCAAAGATACCTTCCACGAATCCGTAAAACGAGCACTTCAAAAAGAACAGTGGGTAATTACTGCCGATCCACTAAGGTTTAAGTTTGGAAGTGTTAAATTTCAGGTTGATTTGGGAGCAGAAAGGTTAGTTGCGGCGGAACGGGCCGGAGAGCAAATTGCTGTCGAAATCAAAAGCTTTCTCAACCCCTCTGTGATCACAGACTTTTATGCTGCATTAGGACAATTTCTCAGTTATAGGATTGGCTTGGAATCGGTTGAACCAGATCGCAAATTGTATTTGGCAGTTCCATTTGAAGTGTATAGAACATTTTTTCAATCTGAGTTTGCCAAAACTGCGGTACAACAGTATCAGGTTTTGCTAATCGTATACGATCCAGGAAATGAGGTAATTGTGCAATGGACAAACTAGCTCAATATCGTCAGTACGTTCAGACATTAATCACCCGTTATGCCGAAGATGATGTTTCCAATGATGAAGTTGAAGTGCAACTTATCTGCGACACAGAACGAGATCATTATCAGTGGATGAATGTCGGCTGGGAAAACTTAACCCGGATTTATCAAACCTACATTCACATTGACATTAAAGATGGAAAAATCTGGCTTCAACAAAATTTGACCGAGCAAAATCCTGCGGAGGAATTAGTTGCAATGGGAGTGCCTAGAGAGGACATTGTTTTGGGATTGCACCCCCCATATAAACGGCCGTATACTGACTATGGTGTTGCGTGAAATGTCAATTTGGTAAATTTTACAAATTAATAGAATATCCAGATACCCGACTTCTTGAAGAAGTCGGGTATCTATGGGCTATTACTAAGATTTAACGCACTTCAGCATTCGCAAAGTAGCCGCCGCTGCATAATTCCGTTGTGCAGAATTATCGGGAGCAAACCGATTTCCAGTTTCATTGAGAGACGAAGCAACAGCACAATAAGCAGACATTTGAGTAACAATCGCCGCCGCCCAATGACTTTGAGTATCTGAAAAATCTTTAGGTTGCTGTTTAGCAATTAAATCCGGTTTCATTCCCCGCGCCACCAAACCGAATTCCGCCGCCCGACGAAGTACCGCCATTAATTCAGCGCGAGTCACTGGCTGGGTAGGTTTAAAAGTTCCATCTTTGTAGCCACTGACTATCTTATTATCCCGCGCAAATTGAACTTTAGCTGCACTCCAACGGGTAATATCAACGTCGCTATAGGGACGGGAAGAAATAGTCTTAGGAAATGCGATATTAGCCCCTGGGATTGTTTTCAATGATTCCAATACTAATGATACCAATTCTTCTCTAGTCACAGGAAGTTTCGGTCGAAAAGTATTATCTTGAGCAAACCCTGCTACAAATCCCAGGCTCACTGCTTCTTTGATTTCAGATGAGTAAATATCGTTGGAAATGTCTGTAAAGCTAGGATTACCAGTATTGCCGCCAGTGTTTCCACCAGTGTTTCCACCAGTGTTTCCACCAGTATTGCCTCCAGTATTGCCACCAGCATTACCTCCAGTATTGCCACCAGTATTACCACCAGTGTTTCCACCAGTATTGCCTCCGGTATTACCTCCGGTATTGCCGCCGATACCTCCCGGTGCAGGTTGATTGGTAGTGAAATAGAAGTGTCCTAATACCTTACCTTGATAAGACCTCTTAGCGAAGCGCCAAGCTGGATCTAGAGTGATTTTCATGAAGCCGTTAGCATCACCATTAGTTCTGCCAATAATCACCGGTTCACCTTTAAGATCTATGGGAGTTCCCATTAGTAAAACATCACCGTTGACCTTTTGTAATTCCAGGGTATATTTTAATGCTAAGTCGGTGCCACTCATGCGAATTGAAAAACCATTACTGTCAGTAGCGCGACCGCAAATACCAGTAAAGTCAAATGTTACTAATAGTGGATCGACTGTCACCGGCTTCGAGCCACTTTCTGTCCAGCACTGTCGTCTGTCAGATACTTGTTCTATAATTAGCAATTGATAGCCACCAAAACTGCGTGGTTGGGCGATCGCAATTACTCGGTCTTGACTGATTTCTGTTTCGTCAAAAGTAAATGCTAGAGCTGATCCCATCGCGCCGATGGTTAAAAGTGCTGAACTAGCCAGTGCGGCTGCTGTGCGTACCAGTGGAAGTTTGATCATGTTTCTTGATTTTCCCCTTAATTTAATTCAACCTTTCTCAAATATCAAAAGGTCGCGTTATTCAGACAACAAGATAGCAAGATAGAATTTTACCATCTCTGGTTCCTGAGTTAGCGTGTCTAGTGAACACTTTATGGGGAACAATGGATACACACATGGCAACACTTCCGAGTGACGAAAGTTTTGACATTAACCTTTTATTTTTAATTCGGCTTGTGCTTCTCGGCGCAGTCTACTAGCAATTCTAAACAGTTCTTGACCTGTATGCAAGTGCCTATCATCGTAGTTTAAGGTAAATAAATGTAGTTCTTCTATGCCATCTCCGATTTGATTGATGCAGTGATAAAGATAAGCTGCAACTCCGGCTACGTTAGATGGATTGGGCATTGAACGCAAAAAGTTTTGAGCTTTGTTGAGGAAGTCGCGACTTGTTTCGATGTAAGTTTGAAATTTTTCGAGCAATTCGTCATCAAAAGGGTCTGCTGATAATTCGTCAATTTCCTTTTTGAGTGGTTTCAATATGTTGTTGAGAACTCGATTAATGGGTTTGTATACTTTGATTAGCCACTGTTCCATGTGTTCGTCAGCATCCCGTGCAGTTTGTTTTTGCTGGCGACTGATGTTTTCATGGGACGTGGGTTGTGCTGGCTGTGGGGTTTGTGGAGCTATTTGGCGATCGTAGGATTGTCTCTGTTGGGTATCTCCTAGTATTTCGTAGGCTACATTGAGGCGGACAATTTCTTCGTGACTTGCGGTTTTGCTGTTGCTATCTGGATGGAATAGTTTGACTAAACGGCGGTAGGCTTGTTTAATCTCGGCTTGTGTTGCGGTTGGGTTGATGTTTAGGGTTTGGTAATGATTAATCACGGAAGATATGCTTTTAGAGAAGAAGGAAGAAGGAAGAAGGAAGAAGGAAGAAGGAAGAAGGAAGAAAGCCCTTCGACGGAGTTCATCCTGAGCGTAGTCGAAGGGTTCAGGGAAGAATGACTAAAGTGCCTTGGCGACTCCCATATCATAAATCTATTTTATTAAAAAATCTATTTTTTTGAAGCCGGAAGTGCCATCTAATTCACAGCAAGCATAAATGAAGCAGAGCGTACTTTAGACATCTCCCAAAAAGCCAGTATTGAACAGGCAAGATGCCTGCTCAAAAATAAATATGGTCGATGTCTATTATACGCTCTGCTCTCAGTTTCTAGGACTTCAGTCCAAAGCGAATCTAGTGGACAGCTACAGCCAGATTGAGTTCTGGATCTTGGAACAAGGGAGTGCTGAGATAGCGTTCGCCGAAGCTAGGCTGAATCATCACGATCAATTTCCCGGCATTTTCGGGGCGTTTGCCAATTTTCAAGGCCGCACACAATGCTGCACCGCTGGAAATACCCGACAAAAGTCCTTCTTCCCTGGCTAAACGACGTCCGTAGACGATCGCCTCGTCATCACTCACAATTACAATCTCATCGATCGCATTTACATTCAATACCGGCGGTACAAAACCAGCACCGATACCTTGAATTTTGTGAGGCCCAGGCTTGCCACCGGATAGTACATGACTGTTGGTGGGTTCAACTGCGATCGCCTTAAATCCCGGTTTCCGTGCCCTGAGCACCTCGGAGACACCAGTCAGCGTACCACCAGTCCCAACCCCAGAAATCAGGAAATCGATTTCGCCATCTGTATCTTCCCAAATTTCCTCAGCCGTTGTTTCGCGGTGAATCTGCGGGTTAGCCGGATTCCGAAACTGCTGCAACATATAAGCATCCGGCGTTTTGTCAACAATCTCTTGAGCGCGACGGATGCAGCCAGTCATGCCTTCAACTCCCGGAGTCAGTTCTAATTGGGCCCCGTAAGCGCGCAACATCGATCGACGTTCCGTGCTCATCGTATCGGGCATTGTCAAAATCAATTTGTAACCCTTAGCCGCCGCCACCATTGCTAAAGCGATTCCGGTATTACCAGAAGTCGGTTCCACTAAAACCGTTTTGCCTGGGGTAATCAAGCCTTCAGCTTCGGCTGTATTCACCATATTGACACCGATACGATCTTTGACGGATGCAGCGGGATTCATGCCTTCTAGTTTGACGACAATCCGCGCTAAGCAGCCTTCAGCTTGCGGAATACGGTTGAGTTGGACTAGGGGTGTCCGGCCTACTAATTCTGTAATGTTGTGAGCAATACGCATAATTTTTGTCAGTTGTTTGTTGAGGGCAAATTCTAATAATTACAGATTTTCTGGTCTAATATCCTTGACTAGATGTAATACATGAGATTGAGCTGTCGCCTGCCATTGCGTTTTTCGCACAAATCTTGCAGCGTGTATTTCTGTAAAACGGAGTTGGCAATCGATCGCGCTTCTTGCCAAACTTCCCAAATCACTGCACTTTCTACGGTTTGAGCTGGGGAGTCTTTTTCGGATCGATCGAAATCAGAGCCTTCGAGACAGTTGATGATTTCTAGGAGTGTAATTTTCCAGGGTTCCCTCGCCAGAATATAACCTCCCTTGGCTCCTCGTTGACTGCGGATGAGGCCACAGCGTCTCATTGTAGCCAGTAATTGTTCTAAATAGCGATCGGGAATATTTTGCTGAGTGGCTATCTGACGAATTTGCATGGGCTCACCTTCGTCATAGCGATCGGCGAGTTCGAGCAGGGCCAAGATTGCATATTCGCTTTTACAGGATAGTTCGACCATAATTTCGCTTTAAACTACGATAATTCGGGACTGCGAGGTCAGATTTTAGAATCATTCTCAATTTTGAGTGGTCAATTCTGCCTCTTCACTTTTGATTATACCCCGGTTCTCCAGTGGAGTTTATCGCGATCGCTAAATATGGTAGAGTTTGGTGGGTTTGGTGTGTGATGTGGGTTTGGGCGATCGAATGATCGATTAGTTATCAAAATAATTGAGATATTATCTATAAATCGGGAATTTGAAAACAATCCTTAGAAGCAAGTTCCGCTAATTTAGATCGCAAATCCTTACGAAGAATCTTCTGCTGATTCTTGGTTAATCCTTCGGGGACAGATTTTTCATCCAGTCCTATGATTCCAGAATGACCATCAGCGCCAGCGCGACAATCTCTAATATGCTTACCATCTATTTCATCGAAAAGGTGAACCCACATAACATTTAACAAATTAGGATAGGTGGATTCCCCAAAATTTCCTTGGATTTTACATATTTCATTAACTTTGAGACGAAGAACTAATTTCCGAGGCGAATTTTCTGCAAGGAATTTGTAAGCTTGTTCAGGTGTTGTAAGAGAGTCAACCCAAACGCTCAGATGAGGTGGATATGACATTTTATCATCAGATGATAGAGTAAATTCCTCATTCAATTGGATCGCTGAGATATTGCCATTTTCTGCAAAGTCTTTAGGCGGTCGAGCAAGTCTGAGGACACAACAAGCATCGGGTATTGGAGTTAAATTAGATCCAACTGAATCCATTTTGAATAACTTATTCGATAAAGAGCAAAGCTTTGTCCAAAATATCAGCCGAAAAATCCTGTTCCAGCGTCGTATCTTCTCCCCAAACTACTCCAGTGTTTCTGTTACGGTAGAAAAATTCAATCTCACCATTACCAAAAATCTCACACTCTAAATAGTGTTCAGATTTTGACCAAGTGTACATAAAATCATCTTTTGAACCTGGACAAGCATCTGGAACCTCCAACCACATTCCTCTTGCTTGAAACAAATTTTTGAGTTTTCCCCATACAGACCAAGATAAATTGAGAACTCTTTCCGAAAATTGTGTTTCTCCCGTGACTTTTGCTTCATTTTTGAGTGAGTCAAGATATAGCCGAAGATTTTGGTGGCGTTGTTCATGACGATGGATAGTGTCAACTTTTTTAGGTGTACGGGGTAAATTTTGTGACCAATCACTGCTTGGAGGCGGCAAAAATCGACCACGCCGTTCTTTTGGTTCTGGGAATCTTGTTAAAGAAATTGCTGATTCTTCTTGATCAACTTCCTTAAATGGAGATAAAGTCGTAATCATAAGCTTTAGTCTCTCCTCTTCCAAATATTTGTCTGGATTTTCTGATCAGTTAAATCAGCAAATGCCTTTACAGTCCATTCATGTGCCATATCAAACCAATTTTGCATTAAATCAAAAGAGTTATAATTGCCCATCCCTCGAACAGTTAATGCAAAAAAAAGAGTAGGATGGTTGTTGGTAAGTCCATTGGTGATAGATATGTGTAATCTTCCAAAATCTTCTGGCAAATCAAACGTTGTATTCCAATGAATATATTGAGGTTTTGGCAGAAATCGCTCTACACTGTTTTGCCATTTAAAGTCAGGGAAAATTTTGCCGAGATCCTCCAGAGTTTCCCATCCTTCTCCTTGAGAAATTTGATTGACATAACTTAGTTCATATTGACGTATCTGAATAGTACCTAAATCAGCCTCTTGTAGGAAATCATTAAAGCTTTTTAAATGGTTTTGAAATGCTTTAATAAAGCTGTCATATCTGGGAGAATCACTATTTGAACTAATTTTTCTCCAGTTATGAATCAGCCTATCTCGCTGGATTTGCACAACCTTTGTTTCATCAGAGCTAATAAACCATACTCTGGGTAAAGGAGGAATATTACTTAATTGCAGCACAGTTTCAATAACTTGATCACTGAAAACTTCTACGTTTGGCGCTACAGGAGTAACATCGTTGCAAAACGGGTAGTCAGGTTGAAACCTCTGCCATAACAAGCCAATATGGGGAGTGAGCAAGGCTTCTATAGGGTCGAATAAAACACTGCAAATCACCTCATTAACTGGTGGTTTCTCATAAGATATTAATTGCCTGGTGTCTATGCCTAATGTCACGCTGCCTCCTGTGGTTTCCTAAAAAAACTACTCCTTAGACTTATACTCTAATATTTAGTCTAACTCAGTATGAATGAGTTGGCTCAATCGTTTCGATAAATCTATGTTACCTTATTTACGATCGCGATCGCACCGATCGCTACATAAAACAGCACCCACTATCTGGCATCATAAATAAAATCCTACTCTACAAACTACAATTATGTTGGGCGCTGGCATCCTGAGTTTCCGAGAGTTTATGACAAAAGAACCGTTCCCACTGGCGACTATTCAAGCTGCGGTGTTTGAATTTCTGCGCGATCGCGATGATGTATAGCAATCCTAAATCATTCGCAAAATCGACTTAGACCAGAATCCTTGCAGTGTAAGCATTTTGCTCGCGTCTAATGGAAGCAAATCATTTAGGATTG
>JAYTZD010000608.1:0-9711 GCA_043742065.1 Oscillatoriales bacterium | reverse complement strand
AAACCCGACATATTCAGCACTTTTTCTGACCAAATCCTTCCCTCTTCTCCAACTCTCATTCGTTGTTCCGCATCCTCCCAAATCCCAGCCCAAGAATACTGCCAGCAAGCTAACTGAATCTGCAACTCAACTAACTCAGCAGCTATTTCTATCTCTGCATCTTGAGCTGTCCATTCAATAAATAGCTTACTTTCTTGCAGCAGACTTTCAATTATTGCGCCATTAGCTACATTTTGACATCGAGATTTAATTCGTGCCAAATTCGATGCTAAATTTCCCAAACGAATGGGTAATTCGTCTCGCAAATAGCGTTCCTTTAAAGCATTCCAATCTCTCATAATCCTCCTAGTTAGTTTTAACTCACTGCAAATTCTGTAAACTGACGCATATAAGGTGGATGAAATCCAACCACAATATCCGACTTCGGTACACCTATATTAACCAGCTCTTGCCCTAAATCGATTTCTGTTCCATTCTGCTGAATCCAGATTTTGCCATCCTTAATATCGAGATGTATAGGACAACCGTAAACTCGCTGTTTGTTATCCCAACCGACTCGAACAACTTGATAATGATTGTGTTCTGTGTCAAAAACAACTTGCATCTCCACTTCTCCATAAGAAGGCTTGTATGCAGCATATTTTGTCAAAACTTGTTTGATATAATCCTGATATTTTGCTACTTTTTCCATAAAGATATCACCTCTTGTTCTACATCATAGACCAATAATTTAAACTGGTAATCATCCACAACAGCGATTGCAAATTCACGCTTGAAAAAATCGTTATACGCCGTCAAAGGAATTGCCAAAAATAGCTGACGTTGGGGGTCTTTAAACTTCAGGGCTGTACGGTAGTTGATAAATTGTCCAACCGCTAAATGAAAGTCTGTTATGGCTGAAGTATTCAAAAAGCTCTTGATTTCTACAGCTATTTTCTCGCCCTGGCGTTCGGCTGCGAGCAGACGTTCCGCCCCCAGATCGATTAACATATCAACTCCACCCACACTGATGGAAAGTGGGTCATCTGTAATCTGCCAACCATCCTTTTCCAAGGCAATCTTCAC
This sequence comes from Oscillatoriales bacterium, assembly GCA_043742065.1. GTDB lineage: Bacteria > Cyanobacteriota > Cyanobacteriia > Cyanobacteriales > Microcoleaceae > Microcoleus. The sequence goes on along the minus strand of JAYTZD010000608.1, from coordinate 8,646 downwards.
AACATCATGAAATTTATCCTTTGCTGACATAAAGCCCTGATGACAAACAACTATAATTATACTCGTATTGATTGGGATGTGTGAGTGCAATTCCGGTTGTTGACTCACCAAATCAAGCCTCGTGTCCGATCGCACTCTGGTAAGGCTTGTTGAAAGGAGTTCGATCGCCCTTCACACCAAATACCAAACAATGCGATCATTGTACGGAGTGCGATCGCCCGATCGCGCATCAAGAGCCATCGCCCTTTGTTGTTTCTGATGACCGATCGCCTAAAATGAAAGAGCGATCGTCCATAACTCAAGAACCACGGCACACCCTATGACCCTCAAAGAACTACTCCTGGAAGCAATCGAAGCTGTCCCCAGCACAAGGCTTGCCGAAGCCCTTAGCCTCATGAAATCTCTCTCAACCAAACCTTCTATTACATCTGCTAAATCCTTCCTCGCTCACCTCCAGACAATCGGCACTTGGTCAGGCGATGACTTCCAAGAATGTCTAGAAGCCCTCCAAAACTCACGCGGTGAAGCACAATTTGACTACAGCCCCAATCCCTTTGAATAATGTTTCTTCTCGACACCAACCATTGTAGCTATGCCTTACTAGGCAACACTCAAATACTCGATCGCCTGGCTAACCTTGGGGATGAGTCGATCGCCACCTGCACCATTGTCAAGGGTGAACTGATTGATATGGCGGCGCGATCGCAACAGCGACAAGCTAATCTTGCCCTAGTTCAACGCTTCCTTCTTGGGCTATACATCTACCCCATCGACGAAACCACCGCCGAAATTTACGGCAACCTCAAAGCGGCAGTTTTCGATCGCTACGCCCCAAAAGATAAAGCCCAACGCCGTAGAACCAACATGACTCAACTGGGGATCGGCGAAAATGACCTGTGGATTGCGGCCGTTGCAATCCAGCATCAACTCACCTTAGTGACAGCAGATAGAGATTTCCAGCGTATTAAATCAGTTCAGCCATTTGAGTTGGAATCCTGGATTTTAATATCGCCAGAGTCAGGATGAAGGATCTCGCCCGATCGCACAAAAGGCGATCGCCCTTCACACCAAATACCAAACACTGCGATCATTGTACGGAGTACGCGCGTGCGTAGCTATCCCGTAGGGAATCGCCCATAACGCACAAAAGATCGATCGCCATTAAAACGCGAGTTTAAAGGCTAAAATAAATGTATGTAATCTTAAACAAGCGATATGCCACTCAGCGAGCTTTTACCCACCGTCGATCAATTATCTCATCAAGATAAACTGCGACTCATTCACTTTCTCCTACTTGCAGTTGCTAAGGAACAAGGATGCAGCCTCGAACCTATTGAAGATACTAATTCAGAAAATGTACTTCTGAATCAACTAGCATCAACGAGTGCAGTTGTATGGTCTCCACAGGCCGATCGAGAATCAGTTCAAGCATTATCAGAACTTCTACTTGCTGCCCAAGAATCAGCTCATGCTTAATAGTCAGCGATTTCCATTTATAGAGCGAATTGATAGCCTTGGGCGATCGAGTATCATGCCATATTTGCCCATTACTCTCTCCAACGGCAGCAATTCCGTAGAAGTGATGGCATTGTTGGATACGGGTGCAAGTGTCAACGTTTTGCCTTATCAGATTGGTCTACAACTAGGGGCAACATGGGAACAGCAAACCGTTCCTATTCAATTGAGCGGGAATTTGGCTGACAGTGAGGCGCGGGGATTGGTACTTTCGGGTACGGTTGGTCAGTTTTCGTCGCTCTTGCTGGCATTTGCTTGGACTCGTTCGACAGATGCACCTGTAATCCTTGGGCACCTCAACTTTTTCTCGGAGTTTAATGTCTGTTTTTTTCGTCACGAGTTAGCTTTTGAGGTTTACCCAAGGGAAAAATGAATTGTTTAAGCAATATGCGATCGCCCACATCATACCTGATAAATGAGAAGTAAAATCTCACGAATTTGCTGCCCAAAGAATAGTAATATCGCTGTATTGCTTGAACATTGAATCAGCACTCACAAGCGTCATCTCCTCGATCTGAGACTGGGCAATTAGCATTCGATCAAAGGGATCTCGATGATGTAATGGTAACGCAGCCGCTCGCAGGGCATGAGGTGCTGTAATTTCTAGCGATCGCACATCTAACTGTATCATGCGCGTCGAAATGTAGGTATCTATTGGTTCTGGCAGTGGCAACTTTCCGATCGCAACTTTGATACCCATTTCCCAGATACTAGCAACAGAAAACCACAATTCGTTGGTTTCATCTGCAATCTGTGCGATCGCCTCCTCATTCAATCGCTCTGGTTGGGCAAACCACCACAAAAAGCACTGCGTATCCAGTAATAGTTTCACTCTTCATCCCCCTCGAATGCAGTCAAAATCTCTTTTGGCAAAGGATCGTTAAAGTCCTCTGGTAAAACAAATCTCCCTCGATCTTGCCCTAAACTAGCTCGTCGATTAGATGAAGTACGAAACGGCACCAACTTCGCGATTGGGATGTCTCCGTTTGCAATAATGATTTCTTCTCCCATTTCTACACGCAACAATAGTAGTGAGAGATTTGTTTTAGCTTGATGGATATTTACAGTTTCCATGCTCTTAAAAAACTAAGTCCATAAGTTAAGTGTAGTCCGATGGTGATGGTTCTGCAAGATCAAGTTTATGAATGCTCTACAAATACCAGCCGATGCAATATCTCGTGACGAATGACTCACTAATGCAAAAACTTGCCGACTTGATATTCGCGACTTTCGGCGATCGGCATTTGTAAATCCCCCATTTTCGTATCCAACTCATCGATTAGACTTTCTGGCACCGACTTCCACAACTCTCTAGTTTGCCAACGAATCAACATCACCACCTCATTTTCCACCGGATCCACCCAAGTTTCCTTGCCCAAAAAACCGGGGAAACTTCTCAATCCAGCAGTCCAAACTTCCTCATCTCGCTGAATAAATGCTTCCCACTTTTCGTGAGGTACTTTAAATCTCAGCCACTCGATTACCATATTATTTCCCCTTTGTAAATAGCTAATTAACCATTGCCGATCGCAATTTTAACAATTACCTCAGTTCCCCGTCCAGGCTCAGAAATGTATTCCAATTTGCCGCCATGTTTTTCTACTACTAGATGTCGGGATATTGACAAACCCAAACCCGTACTCGTCCCTGGGGGTTTAGTGGTAAACAAAGGGTCAAAGATGCAGCCGAGGACTTCTTGCGTCATACCTGGCCCGTTGTCGCTAATCGCGATCGCCACTTCGCTCTCCCCTAGCACTTCTGTCCGAATCCGAATTTCGGGATTTGACATTGAATCGGATGATTCGCGAGGAGATAAATGAGCATGAGTTGAAATTATATCACATTTTTCGGAATTTTTTACCCCTGTTTCTAAAGCATCGATCGCATTTGTTAACAGGTGCATGAACACTTGATTGAGATGTCCAGGATAGCAATGGACTTGCGGCAAATTACCGTATTCTTTAACTAGAGAAATCCCGGTTCGTCCGCCTTTAGCTTGCAGGCGATTTTGCAAAATCAGCAAAGTGCTATCCAGCCCCTCGTGGATGTCTGCGGACTTCATTTCAGCTTCGTCGGTACGCGAAAATAGGCGGAGCGATCGCACAACATCCCGAATCCTTTCCGAACCCACTTGCATAGAGTTTAGCAGTTTAACTAAGTCTTTTTTCAGAAAATCTAGGTCTAATTCTTCGATGCAATCTTGAATTTCCGGCACTGGATTGGGATAATATTTTTGGTAAAGTTCTACTACTCGCAACAGTTCTTCAGTATAACCTCTGGCGTGGCTGACATTGCCAGAAATAAAACTAACTGGATTGTTGATTTCGTGAGCGACTCCTGCCACCAACTGCCCCAGACATGACATTTTTTCTGTCTGAATCAATTGAGTTTGAGTGCGCTGCAATACTAATAGCATCTGCTCTAATTTTGTGGCTTGCTGTCGCAGACATTCTTCAGATTCCTGCAAATCCAATAGAGCTTGTTTTCTTTCTGTGATGTCCAATCCTACAAACACAGCCTTGCTATTTTTTTGATATTTTTGAGCGACAATTAAATAAGTTTTGTTTTCTCCTTTCACGCTGGCTGTTACTTCTTCAGATGTCGTTTTATCAGTGCTAGCAAAAAATTTGTATACTAAATCGTTAAACTTGGAACTTGTTTCTAAAAAACCTACTTTTTGACCGATGAATATTTCAGCAGGCATTTGGTAAGCAGCAGCTAAATGGCGGTTTACTCCCAAGTAGCGCAAATCTGAACTTACCCAAGAAACTAATCCGGGGACGGCATCCAAGACGGCTTGAAGTTGCTCTTTAGCTTCTAAGAGTGCTGATTCTGCTACTTTGCGATCGGCGATATTGCGGGCGATCGCACAGGCGTATTTTTGACCACCGTATTCAAAATAATTGACTTGTACTTCTACGGGGAAACATCCGCCTTCTTTGGTTTGATAAATCGCTTCAAAAGTGAGACTATTTTTTTGATTGACTTGACTACAGTCAGTCTGCCAATCTAGCAATGATAACTGGGGATTAATATGGCTAATTTTTAGTTGTTGCAGTTCTGAATATGAGTAGCCTAGATTGCGACAAATAGCTTCATTAGCGTAGCATATTTGACCTTCTGAGGTAGTGAAAAAGACTAGATCGGCGCAGGTATCGAAGGCGATTTTAGTTATGGTTGCTGCTGTTTCTAACTGATGAGTTGGGGCTTCAGATGGCAAATTACGATCGCAATTGGCTGAATATATTGTAGCAGCCATCGATGAAGTAGATATAATTAAACCGGCGATCGCACCATCGGTATTTTTCCAAGGCTCAAATGCCCATTTTATGCCTTCGCAACCGCTAAATTCGGTTGGTTGGGCGATCGGTAAAGGCGATCGGGCTTCTACAAACTCGCTATATTCTATAACACCTGCCAAAATAGCGCGAACACTTTGCTGCCAATATTCCGGGAGATTAGGAAACAGTTCCCCATGAGACCGGCCGATGGCATCGCCACGCCTTAAGCCACAAGCTGTTTCCCAGCGACTAGAAACAGATAGATAGCGCATTTCACAGTCTACCATTGCCACAGCGTCAGGGGAGTGTTCCACAAATCGCCGAAATTGCTCTTTACTTTCAGACACGGTTGCCTCTGTCAGTTGGTGGGTAACGAAGGTTGGACGCTCGGCATACCTTTCCAGTAACTGACTTTTTTGCTTAACTGGCCTAGTTTGCACGGTTTGGGAAGTCCTTTATATCTAGTTTGAAAAATTCAACGCCGAAACCAGGTTTTTTGATAAAAATACTGCGTTAAGACCTTTAATTATGGTAAAAACCCCCGGTTTATTTGGTCAGGAGTGCGTAAGTCCTAAAAAAATTTTGTTTTAAACCAAAAATGCTTTTTCCCCGATCGACTGGATTGCTCAACGCCCATAAAAGATGCCACCCATCATTGATATCATTTTTGATCGGGTGTGTCCATAGGTGTTAACAAAATTTTTCCTTAAACCGCGATACTCAAAGCTTGCTTACTGAACTTACGCAGAGATTTATTGAGACTCCGAGATATCAATCAGACGAACTTGTGCGTAAATTCACTGATAAAATCCACTCTCCCTTTGCGTAACATTGCGGAATCTAGTCTTTCAGTCGTATTGCACGTCATCAAAACTACGAGTTTTTGCTGAAATTGAATACCATCTTGATCGATTACACTTTGATATAAAGTTCCATCCAGCAAACTCAGAATATGTTCAGTTTTATTACTGCGCTGGGCTGAAATAGTCGATCGATCTTGTGCCAAATTGTCAGCTTCATTGATGATAATGCAAATCCGCTCTAAATAAGTTGGCGGCACAAAATTTTCCACAGCATCATGATCTAAGATAAAAATGACATAACCAAGGGGTACTAAAATTTCCTTAGCAACCGCTTGAGTCCATGCAGTTTTGCCAGTCCCCGGTGCCCCGCTGACGAGAACAGCCAACTGATTTTGGTCAAAAATTGCCTGTTGAATAGTATCTGTAAAACTTTGAACATCCGCAGGAAATGTCCGAATTGGGTATTGACTATTAACCTGTCCGACGCGACTTTTGTAGCCACTAAGAATCACTGCTAAATTGTAAGTTGCTTTGCTAAGAATCACAGCAATATTTTGGGAAATTAGAGTATAGCGCCGCCTGCCCCTATCGTAGCAGTCAATTTGCAACCAGCAGCCTTCCTGCGCCCAATAAGCATACACAGTCCCCAAGACTTCCAAGCGTTCCCAGTTAATGAATCGATCCGGCGGATAATAAAAATTTCTCTCCATAAATAACTGGGTGATCGTATCTGGTTTGCCCAGCAAATCCAGAATTTTAAAAATAGTAATTTCTCGGAGTTTGTCGAGAACATAGTCGATGGGAATGCTGGCGCGACTGACTAATTGAACCACGGGTGTTTCCACCATCAAAACATCTTTGTAGCGATAATCTGGGTAAATTTGCTCTGGAGTAATGTAATTCCAAAATTCGTCAATTTCGTAGCGAGTATTTTCGGAGAATACATTTAAGATATTTGCGAACCAACTATATTGATGTCGTCCCATTGCATCGGCAATATCGCTAGCTGCATCTAAGGTTTTTTGAGCTAATTCCACAGGATCGCTAGAGGCTAAGTGTCGCAAATATTCTAAATCTAACTGCCGATACAGAGGTCGCCATCCTGATCCCAGTAGTCCTCGGTTTTGAGGATTATTTTGATTGAAGCTTTTCCCCTGATCGCCTATATATTCCGAACTCATTATTTCAAATCCTTACTAATAAACTGTTATTATTATTTTGCATTTACTGACTAATATTTAGATATTTTGGAGGAACAAAATCTACTAGCCAAACTCCATTATCTGAACAGTAAAATGTGTAGCTATCGCTGTGCATTGCTGCGGCATCTACAGTCAAAATGGTTGGGATGCCGTGTCTTGAACCTACTCGGCGCGCTGTCTCAATTGCAGTTGACAAATGAACGTGATTGCGAGACATTTTGCTAATCCCTTCCTTGAGAATAGACTCGACTGCACCGATACTCGTTCCGTGATACAAAATGTCAGGGGGGATTACGGGTTCTAATTGTAAGTCAATCTCTATACTGTGTCCTTGATTGGCTCGAATCAGAGTCGCTGTGGAGTCAAAGGAAAATCGTTGTTTGTCGTTCTGTGCGACTACTTTTTTCAGTTCATTAAGCTGAATGGGAAAGTTGTGCTTTTGGCAAGCAGCGAGGAGTTCGCTGACAGAAACCCAGCCGCCAGGAGCAAGTTGAATTCCGATGCGATCGGGTCTGTGTCGCAGGTGTTTGCTCAGATATTTGCTGATTTTTATTAATCGTGAATTATTCATATTGTCGCTCGAATTAGTTAGCTTTTTACTCCCCCAAAAATAGCAAAGTTTAGATAGCGCCAGTGACATCCAACTTCTGCAAAACCAGCTTCTGACAACCACTTTGTCTGATCTTCAACAGAAGAAGGAATATCTTCTTCTAGATACTTCTGAAACCAGACTGCATCGTCTTCTCCATTGGCTTTCATGAAGTGCCGCCACAACTTTTCGTATTGCTCAGTTAATTTGGGAGTAGCACCTGTCGCAATATCTCGAATTAACAAGATTCCTCCTAAATTCATTGACTGGAAAATTTTCCGAAAAAGCTGTTGTTTTCCTGCGCCATCTAGGTGGTGGATTGCCAATCCTGAAACTACCAAGTCGTAACCGCTACCGAAATCGTCTTCTGCAAAATTTCCTTGCTGCAAAGTCAGCCGTTGTTGGAAAGGAGACAAATTAGTTTGACAAACTTTCAGCATATTCTCTGCCAGATCAAAGGCTAAGACGTTCGCTTGAGGAAATGCTTGCAAAATCAGGGCCGACAATATGCCTGTACCCGCGCCTAAATCCAGAACTTTGATGTTAGCATTACTTTCAAAAGGGATTAACTGCAATATTAAATCATGTTGCTCGTGATAGCGCGGAATGAGACGGGGAATTAAACCGTCATAATCAAATGCTCTTTGTTCAAAATGAGCACGTACTTGCTCTAGATTCCCATCTAGCTTGGTGTCTAACTTTGCGTCTAACTTCACAGATAATTCTCCTTAAGCTGTTAGTTGAGTGCGTTAACGTAGTGCTATGGCACTCTCGAAGGATGCTATATTACATTTATAATACAAAAGATGTACAAGGCTGTCAAGGTGTAGAATAAAATAATTTTACAGAAGTTGCTGCCGATCGCAAGATGCGGACTAAATTCCCAGCCCGGTAAACGATCGTTGATCTGACTCCAGACTAGGGGTGGCTACAGAGTTCCGATTAAAAATGAAGGTTTACAAAGTATTGCACTCGCCGACGCGGGAAAAAACAGGGATAATGCGTATAGGTGCGAGTAAATCAGGTGCTAGCTGTCAGGGTGAAAAACAAGCAATGAGTATCGAAAACCAGATTCAGGATCAGAAAGATTGCAAAAAACCCGATCGAGCCGATCGCTCTGGAAATATGAATATCACCAAAGAAATCGACTCATCACTTCAAGAATGTTTAGATTTCAAAGGAGCGATCGACCGATCGACACTGGCGGTGAGGACAAATGGCAAAGGAATTATCAATTATGTCAGCGATCGAGTTTG
>JAYTZD010000607.1:0-2449 GCA_043742065.1 Oscillatoriales bacterium | reverse complement strand
GATTTGGATGCTTGATGCTTCAACATTTGTTTGAACCTGTAATGGCTCAAAGTGACCAGAGCTCTAGCTGTTTTTGTCGTTAACTTTCTTTTGACTTTTTTGACCATTTGCTGTGTTTCAAAAGTCGGCAAGAAAATCATCTTGTAATTTGTTACCAAGTATTTAGCCGCTTTTTTGTGTAATTCATTGACTAAGTTTTTAATCTTGAGCCGAATTTTGGCTGCTGACTTTCTACCGCAGTACCTCAGTCGTTTGAATTGCTTTCCTTTCTTTAGTCCTATGCGCGACATCAGCTTGTCCAAATATCTGGCTAATCGATAGATACGCCCGATATCCCCTTTGCCTATTTCGGCGATATTACTACCATCAAATCCAGTTAAAAATGTTCTAACACCAGGGTCTAAAGCGATAGCTGAATCTTTTTGAGTTGGTTTTTCTTTTTGGGTGTCTACCGCGTAGCAGATGAACCACTGACCATTTATTAGGGATAATGTTGGCTCATGTTCCATTACTTTTGTAATCGACTCAGAAGCTTTGAATGATAATCCTTTGGTTGTCTGCGGGTAAAAAGTCCCAGATTTCCAGTTACTGATTTGAAATCTGATAGTCTGAGATGTATCAAATCGACTTCTGAATTTGGCGGTTCCTTTTGACTTTATGGCTACTTTATGCGCTTCAAAAGCTTGAAATACTGCCATTTGTCGAGGGTTGTAGGGTTGCTCCCAAACCCAACTTGGTGCTGAATCCATAATCTTTTTTCTGAGGTCATACTTGCCAATCTTTTCAGTTTTCAGAGTATAAATTGCTTGATTGTAACACCATCTACTTGCTGCAATCCAAGTCCTCCATTTCGCTGCTAGCTTGGTTTCCGGGTAAACTCGAATCTTCTTTGATAGTATATTTGTATTTGCGCCCTCTGTAGAGTCGGCAACGGTCGCCGTGGTGGATAATGGCAAGGATATCTTCAACCATCTCTGGTTCTGGAGACAACTCATTTCTACTGAGAACCATGAGTTGGCAATTGTTTTGCTCACATCTCTATTTGATGAGTTCGCCACCAAACCTGGCGAGTCTGTCTTGATGTCCGACCACAATTGTTGAGATATTTCCTGACATGATTTGTCCCAAAAGGGCAAGCAGTGCTTTTCTTTTGAAGTTGAGTCTACCTCTGATTGCTGATATTTTGTCGGCAAGTTCTCAGTTTCTAAGGGTTTTCTCTGAGACTTGCAGGATTTCGCCAGCTTTTCGCGGTGTGACATATTTGGTCATTGCTGGTAGTATTTTTTGTACTCAGTCCATACTACCAGGATTTTCTCACACTTTATGGCAAATTATTTACTTTGCATTAACAGTCCTCGGCATAGGATTGCTTTCTTCAATCGAAAATCCCAAATCCAAAATCCAAAATCGATCGATTGGTTGAATCTTTGTTAAAAAAATGTTACAATTTGTAAATAGCGTCTAAGATTAAAATAGATAAATAACCCAATTTTAGTCCATGCTTAATCCCAACTTGCCTGAAGCCGAATTGCTAAAATCCATACTGCAACCGCTGTTAGAGGATTTTAAATACTGGTTTGGTCGATCGGTAACTCTTTTGGAAACTGAGGAAATTGCCTTTCTCACCAGTGATGAGCAGTCTGAGTTGTTAGCGAGAGTTCAACAGGCTCAGCAAGAAGTAAGTGCTGCCAGCGCTTTATTTCAAGCAACGGGAGGTCAAGTTGGGATTGAAACCGCAGCCATGATGCCGTGGCACAGACTGCTTGCTGAATGCTGGAAAGTCTCGTCGCGATTTCGCTCAGAGCAGTCGGCGAAGCTTGGAAAATAAGGTGATTTCAAATTAAGCCCGCCGTCAAATTCCCAACTTAAGGAAACATCGGTGGCAGACTTGACAACATCAAAAAAATTTCCAGTTAATAAGTTATTAATTGCTGAAACAGATTTGTAAACTGCTGTGTGGCTGTTTAGCCCGGAGAAAAATATCATGTTACACCTGCTTTATATCCTAGCTTTTACCGTTCTTGCCTTTCTAGCCGTCGGTAACTTAATCCGCAGTTTAGTCACGGTAGGTATGGAGTCCCAGCGCCCTCAACAATTTAGACAAAATAATCGTTACGCATCCTATCCTCGCTCTCAGGCTGTACCGCATCCAGAACTTTTAGATGAATACGGCAATATTGTCAATGAGCCTTTGTTAGTGATGCGTTCGCTGACTGTCCAAGATGCTCGCGAACAATTGGATGCTCTCTACAAATCATCTCCGGGCGGCAGCGATGAAGGTGGCGAGTTAGTCTGAGTCTGGGAAACTCACAGTATTTATACTTACGGGCGATCGCCCTGAAAAAAAATAATTGGCCGTTAGTTTTTAATTAACGGTCAATTAGTGGTGAGTTTTGAGAGATACTGGAAAGGGATCGATCTCAACTTTTTGTTGATCGCTCCCGTTTTG
>JAYTZD010000606.1:0-4910 GCA_043742065.1 Oscillatoriales bacterium | reverse complement strand
GCCCTTCAGTCTTTCCCTATTTCTTGAGCAGTCCCGGTTTCAACTCTGATGAGTATATATCGCTGCACTCTTAGGCGGGGATTTCAACCACCTACATTCTAGCACAAAGCCGTCCTGGAAGGACGGGGCTTCAAACCCAATTTCTTGGTGACACCTTTTGATATCATTGCCAAGACCAAGTATTTTGTAAAAAATACTACCGTATCTGGCGATGGCATTGAAAAGTATGCCAATCTTCACTAAAATTCCTTAATTTTCCCAAAGCCTGGGTTAGACGGAGCCGATCGCATTAGAGTGAAAAGACCGCAGCCTTTGGACGGCGATCTGCTACAACAGAAAAAACACCTACGAGACAGGAGTTTTCCCAGCCTCCATATTACCATGTCAAATTTGCACATATTCTTGAAAACTATAATTATCAAAGGCGGCCAGTTAAACTATTCCTATGCACCCAGCTAGTCCTCCCCCTGACCGCAACGGGCTTGATGCCCTATTCAGAAATCGCGCCTTCCTCGCCTTGTGGACGGGCCAGTTGTTAGCCCAAGTGGCAGATAAGATTTTTTATGTATTGCTGATTATCCTGCTGAAAACTGGTGATTACACATCAGGGCAGAATTTTCAAAATTCCATGTTATCAGCGGTGATGATTGCCTACACAGTCCCTGCGATCGTCTTTGGTTCAGTAGCGGGTATCGCCGTAGACCGATTTTCCAAGAAGCAAATGTTGATTGGCTGCAACGTGGTTCGAGCCATATTGATTGCCGCCATGCCGTTTTTGCCCAAAGCCTTTGTTGTCTTGCTGGTGATTACATTTTTGGTTTCTACCGTCACCCAATTTTTTGCCCCCGCAGAAGCCGCAGCCATTCCGCTGGCGGTGGGGCGAGAAGGATTGATGTCCGCTAATGCCCTATTCGCGTCGTCCACGATGGGTGGGATCATTGTCGGTATGACGATCGGCGAACCGCTGTTTAGTTGGATCAAGCACAGCTACGGAGGAGGTTCTAGAGAGTTTTTACTGGCTGGGTTGTATGTGATATCTGCCGGTTTGATTTATGCCATGCGGATCAAAGAAAGTCATGTGGGCAGTGGGGCAAAAAACATCCATCCTTGGCAAGATTTCAAGGAAGGTTTACGCTATTTGAAGCACAATCGCCTGGTTAGCAATGCGATGGTACAGTTGACGATTTTGTATTCGGTGTTTGCTGCGCTTCAGGTGCTGGCGATCGCACTTTCGGGCAAAATAGGTCTCAAGGAAACTCAATTTGGCTTTTTGCTGGCTGCTGCGGGAATCGGTATGGTTTTTGGTGCAGCGTTTTTGGGACATTGGGGCGATCGCGTGCAACACAAACCTTTACCATTAATTGGTTTTGTGATGATGGGTTTTGTGTTAGCAATGTTTGCCTTTACTAGACAGTTATGGTTGGGATTTGGTTTAAGCACTTTGTTCGGTTTCGGCGCTTCCCTGATTAACGGCCCGATGCAAGCCTTAATTCAAGAGCAAACTCCAGAATCGATGCGAGGAAAAGTCTTTGGATTTGAGAACAATGCAATTAATATTGCCCTCAGTCTCCCTTTAGCGATTACCGGCCCGCTGACGGATGCTGTCGGTAAAGCCGTGGGTTCCGATGACCTCGGTTTGCGGATCGTGTTGCTGAGTTTGGGCTGTTTAGTCCCAGTCATGGGGCTTGTAGCTTGGCGGCATACCCGAAATGTTTTGCAGGATGTTATTTGAATTAAGGGCATGGGGCATTGGGCATCTTGCCTGTTTCACATTCACCGGAAATTAGGACAGAGCAGTGCCGTGTCCCTACAATTAATCTGGCGTAGAAATTAGGAGACGGCAGTGCCGTGTCCCTACAATTAATCTGGCGTAGGGAAACGGCAATGCCGTGTCCTCTATATCCTGACGGCGCAGCCGGAATTGATATAAAATTAAAGGTTTAACTTTAAATTGTAGTTAAGGACGAAAATTTGTGCAACTAAAAACTAAAGTAGCGGTAAAGCGTGCAACTGGTGCATTTGCTCTGATTGACAGCTTGAGACGACACGGTGTCAAGCATATTTTTGGTTATCCCGGCGGAGCAATTCTGCCACTTTATGACGAACTCTACCGCGCTGAAGCCGAGGGCGGCCTCAAACACATTCTGGTGCGCCACGAGCAAGGTGCTGCTCATGCCGCCGATGGATATGCCCGCGCTACCGGACAAGTTGGGGTGTGTTTTGCGACTTCGGGCCCAGGCGCAACGAACTTGGTGACAGGGATTGCAACGGCGCACATGGATTCGATCCCAATGGTAATTATTACTGGTCAAGTGCCTCGTCCGGCGATCGGCACTGATGCGTTTCAGGAAACCGATATCTACGGAATTACACTGCCAATTGTCAAGCATTCCTATGTAGTGCGCGACCCTAGAGATATGGCGAAAATTGTCGCCGAAGCCTTCCACATCGCCAGTACGGGTCGTCCTGGGCCTGTTTTGGTTGACGTGCCCAAGGATGTAGGTTTAGAGGAATTTGACTATCAGCCGGTGGAACCTGGAGCAGTCAGAATTCCGGGCTATCGGCCGACGGTGAAGGGAAATCCCCGGCAAATTAATCAAGCGATTCATTTGCTGAAGGAAGCCTCGCGTCCTTTGCTTTATGTGGGTGGTGGCGCTATTGCTGCTGCGGCCCATGATGAAATTAAAGAACTGGCCGAAATGTTCCAACTCCCAGTCACCACAACGCTGATGGGCAAAGGTGCCTTTGATGAAAATCATCCTTTGTCAGTGAAAATGCTGGGGATGCACGGCACTGCTTACGCTAACTTTGCCGTTACCGAGTGCGATTTGTTGATTGCTGTAGGGGCTCGTTTTGACGATCGCGTCACCGGAAAATTAGACGAATTTGCCGCCCGCGCCAAGGTAATTCACATCGACATCGACCCCGCTGAAGTGGGCAAAAATCGTGGCCCGGAAGTGCCGATTGTCGGAGATGTCCGCCAAGTTTTGATCGATTTGCTGCGTCGCTGTCGGGAAACAGGAGTTTCTGCCAATCCTGGACAGACGGCGGCATGGCTAGAAAGGATCGATGGCTGGAAACGCGACTATCCCTTAGTTGTACCTCATTACCCGGACATTTTGTCTCCCCAAGAGGTGATTTCGGAGTTGGGCATTCAAGCGCCGGATGCTTACTACACCACGGATGTTGGTCAACACCAAATGTGGTCGGCTCAATTCTTGAACAACGGGCCTCGCCACTGGATTTCTAGTGCTGGTTTGGGAACGATGGGTTACGGACTACCGGCGGCTATGGGCGCGAAAATGGCTCTGCCCCAGGAGCAAGTTATTTGCATTGCTGGCGATGCTAGCATCCAAATGAATATTCAAGAGTTGGGAACCCTAGCACAGTACGGCATTAATGTCAAGCTGGTGATTGTGAATAATGGCTGGCAGGGCATGGTGCGGCAATGGCAGCAGGCGTTCTACGGGGAGCGTTATTCGTCGTCCAACATGACTGTGGGGATGCCGGATTTTGTGATGCTGGCTCAGGCTTACGGGGTGAAGGGGATGCTCGTTTCGGAGCCGGGGGAACTGAAGGGGGCGATCGCCGAAATGCTTGCCCACGACGGCCCGGTGGTGATGGATGCGAAGGTGACGAGGGACGAAAACTGTTATCCGATGGTTATTCCTGGTAAGAGTAATGCTCAAATGGTTGGTTTGCCCGATCGCACTAAATTAGTATCGGCGGAGTTAATTTATTGTCCTAGTTGCGGGGCGAAAAATGTTTCGACGAATAAGTTTTGTCCTGAGTGTGGGACAAAAGTTTAGTTGACGGTTAACTGTTGACAGTTGACGGTTGACGGTTGACGGTATTGCCAATGCCCGATGCCCGATGCCCGATGCCCGATGCCCCAATTCCCCCATTCCCAATTCCCCATTCCCAATTCCCGATGCCCCAATTCCTTCAGACTTATGACTGCCGAACTGCTGCAAAATGTACGAGTGCTAGATCCAGTATCACAGAGCGATCGCATCGCTGATGTTCTGATTGCTGAAGGCGATATCAAAGCAATTGAGGAAAAAATTGCTGAGTTTCCCGCTGACACAGAAGTGCGAGATTGTCGGGGACTGATTTTGGGGCCGGGATTGACTGATATTTACAGTCACAGCGGGGAACCGGGTTTTGAGGATCGGGAAACCCTGCAATCTTTAATGCAGGCTGCTGCTGCTGGGGGTTTTACGCGGGTGGCGATTTTGCCGGATACCTCGCCACCTATTGACAATTTGACTGGTTTAGCTTTTTTTCAGCAACATATCCGCAATTTCTCCCCCTCTCTTCCCCGCTTGTATTTCTGGGGTGCTCTCACAGCAGGTATTAAAGGGCAGCACATGGCTGAGTTGGGGGAGTTGGCCTCCAGTCCGATTGTGGGGTTTGCCGATGGTTTACCGCTGGCTAATCCGGCTCTGGCAATGCGTTTGTTGGAATATATTCAGCCTTTGGGTAAGTCGGTGGCTTTGTGGCCGTGCGATCGCACTTTGGCAGGAAATGGAGTCGTCAGGGAGGGTGCAGTTTCCCTTCGTTTGGGTTTACCAGGAATTCCGGCGGCTGCGGAAACTTCGGCTTTAGCTGCAATGCTGGAATTAGTCGCTACTGTGGGGACTCCGGTGCACATTATGCGGGTTTCTTGTGCTCGTAGTGTGGAACTAATTCGAGATGCGAAGGCGCGGGGTTTGCCGGTGACGGCGAGTGTGACTTGGATGCACTTGCTGTTGAATGTCGGGGCAATTTCTGGCAACACAACTGTTTCGTTTCCTTATGACCCGAATTTGCGTTTAGATCCGCCTTTGGGCAATGAGGCTGACCAATTAGCGCTGATTCAAGGGCTGAAAGATGGGGTGATTGATGCGATCGCGATCGACCACAGCCCC
>JAYTZD010000605.1:0-9743 GCA_043742065.1 Oscillatoriales bacterium | reverse complement strand
ATGAGTTGGCGAGGAAGGGCGAAACTGTGGAAGTTCCGGCTAGGAAGGTTGAGGTTTTTCGGCTGGAAGTTTTGGATTGGCGGCCTGGGGATTTTCCGGAATTGGATTTGGCGATTTCTTGTGGGGCTGGTACTTACATTCGGGCGATCGCTCGCGATTTGGGTGCTATGTTGAATGTAGGTGGCACTTTGGCCTGTTTGACTCGTACTGAAAGTAGTGGTTTTGCGATCGAGCAAAGTCTCAGTTTTGAAGATTTGGAAATGCAATTGCAGGAGGGTAAATTCTCCCCAATTCTACCATCAGAGGTTTTGGGGCATTTAGGGGCGATCGTCCTTTCTCCTGAATACGCCAAACGCTGGTTTCAAGGACAGCGCCTGCCTATTCCTGAAACGCCTGAGAAAGACAGGGAGGAAGCAAGTAGGAACGATATCTCTCATACCCTAAACCCCCTATCTCCATATTTTTTGCAAGTTTATAATGAAGATGGTCAATTCTTAGGTATCGGTCAAGTTGCAAACTCAGATACAAACACGATTTTGTCTCCTCAAATTGTGTTTTAATTGTTCAAAATGAGTTGACTTTTTGCTAAATTTATGGTATGGGAATTGCTATGAAAATAGTGCTGATTGGATTAATACGAGGCTACAAAATAGGTATTTCTCCTTATTTACCTAATGCCTGTAGATTTTACCCAACTTGTTCGCAATATGCGATCGAAGCAATAGAAAGATTTGGGGTTGTCCGTGGTGGCTCGATCGCAATTAAGCGAATTTTACGCTGTCAACCCCTGCATCCTGGGGGGTACGACCCAGTACCTCCTGAAGATAATTCTGAGTTTTGAATTCATATCGTTTCCGGTTGCATCGGAATGATAGTTCGGACACGGTAGTGCCGTTTCCCTACCGCAATTAATTGTAGGGACTAAGGCACTCGCGGTGTCCTCGCTTAGGTATATTGTTGGTGTTGATAAAAAATCAGTAATATTACTGTTTTTTTTAACTTCTGAAAAGCTGTAAAATATGATGGAGGGACTACAGGGGATGTAAATGAATATGTTAACTACAGCGATCGAGTATAAAACACTTTCTCATACGCTGGCAGTCTTAAGCCAGAAGCAAGCAACTGGAAAACTTCTATTAGAGCAAGGGGATCAACAGTGGCAACTCTATTTTTTTCGAGGTTGTCTGCTTTATGCGACTGGAGGATGTCATAGAGCGAGACGCTGGTACAGGGCTGTAGGTCAACACTGTCCGAACTTTCAAGTGGATCTCAGAGAGCTTGATGCTGGGGAATTGTGGGAATATCAACTGCTTCAGCAAGGGATTGCAGAAAACGAAATGAATCAGGAACAAGCCAGAGCAATTATCCAAAGCAGCGCTTCGGAAGTGTTCTTTTCTCTGATCAGTCAGTCGAGTTTACGTCGGGAGTGGTTTCCCTCAAAAAAATATGCTTCTAATATTATCCATTCTTTGCTGCTGTCCTTAGCAGAGGTACAGCAAGTTTTGTATTCTACACAACAAATTTGGCAAAAATGGAAAGCAATGAATTTGTCGTCAGTAGAACCAGAACAAGCACCTCTTTTAAGATTATCACCGGAATTGAAAAATCGATTTAGTTCTAATTCTTTGCTCACTCTGACTAAGGTGTTCAACGGCGAGAATACTCTTTGGGATATTGCATTTAAAAGAAAACAGTGTGTGACAGTGACAACCCGCGCTTTGCACAACTACATCAAGCAGGGCTTAGTCAATTTTCGCACCGTGCCCGATTTGCCATCGCCCATCGAACAGTGGCGTTTAGCCGCAGCGATTGCCAAACCGGGTCGCCCTTTGATTGCTTGCATCGATGACAGCCCTACAGTATGTGCATTTTTAGAGCAAATTTTATTGGATGGAGGGTATCGAGTCCTGAAAATTCAAGATCCGATGAAGGGAGTGAGCCTCCTAGCTAAGCACAACCCTGCTTTGATTATTATGGATGTGCTGATGCCGAAAACAAATGGCTTTGCTTTATGCAGCTTTTTGCGGAAAACATCAGCTTTTCGGGAAACTCCGATCGTATTTTTGACCGGTAAAGACAGTATCATCGATCGCACGCGGGCAAAACTGATCGGTGCTTCTGATTTTTTGAGCAAGCCGGCTTCCGCAGAAAAAGTTTTGGAAGTAGTTGACAAATATTTAAAGGCAAAAAACGATCGCAGTCCTCTAGCACTTCGCCATAACGATTTACTCAACTCTCACCGACTTACCTTAGCAAATTCTTAAAAAGGGCATCGGGCATCGGGCATCGGGCATACCTCACCACGCTTGAGAAACGCTATAGCTTACAATCAAGACGTATGAGGAAAATCTAAAACCCCAAATCGGTTGTTTATGAGTGATATTATAAGGGATTTGGCGATCGATCGCACCCCACAGGTCAGCGTGGTAATTCCGGCCTACAATTGTGCTGCTTACGTCGGTCAAGCAATCGATAGTGTTTTGAGCCAAACCTATACTGACTGGGAAATTATTGTAGTAGACGACGGCTCTAAAGATGATACCAGATTAGTTTTAGACAAATATGGCGATCGACGGATTCGCTATGTTTATCAACAAAATCAAGGAGTCTCCATTGCCAGAAACCACGGTATCCAGTTAGCACAAGGAGAATTTATCGCATTTCTAGATGCAGATGACTTCTTTCTTCCAGACAAACTAGCATCACAAATTGCCGTATTTGCAGCCAAACCAAATTTAGGGATAGTTCACAGTGGTTGGCGTTTAGTCAATAGTATGGGTGAACCAATTAAAGATATTAAATTATGGCAAAATGTGCCTAAATTAGACTTGGAAATGTGGCTCAGGTGGAAACCAGTATTGCCAAGCGCCATGATGTTTCGTCGGCATTGGTTAGAGCGCGCCGGTGGTTTTGATCCTCGATTTCCACCAGCCGAAGATACAGATTTAGTGCTACGTTTAGCCTTGATGGGATGCGAAGCAGAATGGCTGCACCAAATAACTGTTTGCTACCGCCAGCACGAACAAAGTGCCATGTACAAAGGTTTGCCCCAGGCTAAATCCCTCGCAGCAGTCATGGACAACTTTTTTGCCCGCCCCGAATTGCCAGATAAAATACGTTTGTTAGAAAAGCAAATTAAGTACAATACCTTAGTTTGGATTTCTTGGTATTTACATCGCACAGGTCATCCGGTGGAGATGATCCAATTTTTGCAGCGTTCTTGGAATTATACACCTTATTTGCCTGTAGAAACAGTCATTAATTGGGCGGAATGTTTTGCTGAATTTTCCCAGGATGCAGGAAATGAATTGGATGCAGATTTATTAGCTAAATCTCCTGAGTGGCAAGAGTTAATGCAGTGGGTAATTCTGAGTACACCAGCTTCTTGACTCTTGATTATGCTTGAGTTTCAGCTTCTGTAAAAATTGGCGGCCACAGTTCGGAAATTGGCAATTCCCAACCGGGGAAGAGTTCTGGTAAGATTAAAATATCATCATTTCCTAATACTACTGGTTCAGCTTCCTGACGATAAAGTGTAACAGTTTCTTCATCGGGGTCAATCAGAATTCCCACTTGGGCTCCGAGTTCGATAAACTTGTTAATTTTCTTGACTATCGGTTTAATGCGATCGCTCTGTGATTTAATTTCTACTACTAAGTCGGGGACTAATTCTCCGAAATAACGGGGACTTCGCCGGAGACGTGCCGCCCGCACGAAGGAAACATCAGGTGCGGTAAGATTAGCATCAGGTAAAATAAAGCCGCCTGCGGAGTCAAAAATACGACCCAGGCGACGAGGATAGACCCAATTAGCTAGCAGCCAACTGAAAATTACACCAATTTCGCTAGATACAATATCTGACGGGCCCATAATTACAATTCTCCCACTTTCTAGTTCAACTTGGTAATCTTCACCAGCTTCTTGGAAAGTCTTTTGGACTTTTTCTAAATCTTTGAGTGTCATCATGGGATTTTAGATTTTAGATTTGGGATTTTGGATTGAAGAATTGAAGAATTGAAGAATTGAAGAATTGAAGAATTATTTGCGATTTTAGTTATTCCCTGGCTGAAAACGAATTGCCGCAGCTACAACTTTTAGCCGCATTCGGATTGTGAAACCGGAAACCTCCGCCCATCAAGTCCTCTGAATAGTCCAAGGTGAGCTCATTGAGATATTTTGATTGCTGGGGGTCGATCGCGATTTGGATGCCCTCAGACTCGCAAACAGTGGCTTCTGGGGCGATTTTATCGTCAAAACCCATTGTATAAGATAACCCCGAACAACCGCTCGATTCTACGCCCAGGCGTAATAGAGCATCAGGATGAGAATGCTTTGATCTCAAGCGCTTTACTTCTGTGGCGGCTGTTTTACTCAGATGAATCATTAATTTTATTTGTAATTTGTAATCGGAATGTAGGGTGCGCAATGCGCACCTTACCCGGAGAATATAGCGCACTTTACTCAAAGTAAGTTACTTTGCCTTTTCAGTACGAGCATAATCGTCTTGAAATCTGACAATATCATCTTCTCCGAGATATTCGCCATTCTGTACTTCAATTAAAACCAACGGGATAACTCCCGGATTTTCCAGACGGTGATTGATGCACTGAGGAACGTAGGTAGATTGATTTGTAAACAAAACTTGTTCTGTTTCGCCGCAAGTAACTTTAGCAGTACCAGAAACCACTATCCAGTGTTCGCTGCGGTGGTGGTGCATTTGGAGACTGAGGCGATGTCCGGGCTTAACTTCTATACGCTTAATTTTATATCCTGGGCCTTCTTCAAGAGTTGTAAAAGAACCCCAAGGGCGCATTTCTGTGGCGGTAATTCCGTTGATTGCTATAGGTGCTTGTAGAGTAGATATTTGAGAAATTTCTTGAGTCTGAACCATGTTTTTACTCCTTCAGGATTGCTTGTTGAAGCTTTAGTAGACAAAGTTGGTTTTTGAGGTTAGCTAATTTGTTGTTAAAATTGAAGCTTACCTGCGCCGATGGGTTAGCGAACGGTACAGTTTTAGTGCGAAATCTGCTTTGCCCGATCGACTGACCTTAACAACCATAGCAAAATCACCATAGTAGTTGTCACCTGTCATGGGTGCGATCGGCTAAATCTACATCAAATCTTCATCTACGGCGGCTGATTCTTTATTTAATGGGACATCTTGTACCATTTACGGTTGTTTTGGAATGATTTAACTTTTCTAGGGCGCAGAGGGCGCAGAGGGCGCAGAGGAGAGATATGAATAATTGCGATACCAGCGGATTTGAGATGAATCCCGGAATTATCTGGTTGGGCTTGAGCGATCGCATCAATGGACGCAGCACGCACAACGCTATAAAATTATTATAGGATTGATTGGCGATCGGCTTTTTTTTCACTGCGGTGGACGAATTACTCGAATCAATTTACCTGTGAGATTTTCTGCCGTAGAAATAGCTTCATTAATCAGTGTAGCTTGTCTCTCAGTATTCAAATCTTCTTTACAAATAATGATACCTTTATGATCGGGTTGCAAACGGTGTAGGTGTCTAAAGTCATCCCAATTGCGTGTCAAAATAGCTCGATTGTGGCTAATCGCAAAAGCTAACACATCTTCATCAGGAATCCCCAATCCACCATTTCCTGCTTCCTGCACTGTCAAAACATCGTGACCAAAAGTTCGCAGTAATTCCACAATTACCAGTGGAAAATTTTCATCTGCATAAAGACGCACCATTTCTTAATCTTCCTCATTTCTAGCGATAGCTGCTTCAATTTCCTCTGGGTGTGCCTCAGCATAAGCCCAAGCATTCGCCAAATCCGCTGCATTCAAATGAGGAAAGTCTTGCAAAATTCGCACATCATGTGCACCCAGAATGCGATAATTTACCATCGACCAAATAGGTATGCGAGTCTTGGAAATTCTAGCATCGCCACCACACACGCCAGGAGTTTTTTCAATTCCTTGCCAGGTATTGCTTAAACTTTGAGCTAATAACTGTATTGCCTGAGTCTTTTCACTGGGAGTTAAAGCTAGGAGTTGTTTTTCTAATTCTTTCAGTGTCATTTTTTACAATCTCAATCAGAATTACTCATCTCTCTCTTCTCTTCCTCTGCGCCCTCTGCGCCCTCTGCGGTTAAAAAAAATCCAAATATTTAATTTATTATCTAATTACCAACAAGCTGATAATGATGCAACATCTCAAGTTTAACTATTTGTTCACGATCGCTCGATCGCACAAGCTTAGATTTTTTTCTGCATCCACCCAATGCAGTAGATCCACTTATAATACATGATACTAGATCGATCGCCATCCCACGCTCTACTCTAGATCAAAATCTTTTCGCCACTTTGAGAGACAGATAAAAATGAACAACAACGGACTGCCACAAAAACAAGGGCTGTACGATCCGCAGTTCGAGCACGATGCTTGCGGAGTCGGATTTATCGTACACGTAAAGGGTAACAAATCTCACGAAATAGTCGAACAGGCACTGACAATCCTGTTAAATCTTGACCATCGGGGCGCTTGTGGCTGCGAAGCCAATACCGGAGACGGCGCGGGCATTTTGATGCAAGTGCCCCACAAGTTTCTGAAAAAAGCAGCCACAGCCGAAAACATCGAACTTCCAGCAGCCGGCGAGTACGGGGTTGGTGCAATTTACTCATCGCGCGATCGGACTCAACGGGAAAACGGCAAACGCATATTTGCAGAAATCGCCGCCGAAGAAGGTTGTCCCGTGCTCGGTTGGCGCGAAGTCCCCACGGATAACTCGTCCCTGGGCGATACCGCCAAAGCTAGCGAACCCTTGATGCAGCAAGTGTTCCTGAGTCGCCCCGCAGGTATGGACGAGGCGGGTTTTGAGCGGAAACTTTACGTGATCCGCAAACGCGCCCACAATGCGATTCGCAGGCAGAAGGTAGATCCGTACTGGTATAATTCTACGCTGTCATGCCGGACGATCGTCTACAAGGGAATGCTGATGCCGGTGCAAGTTGGAGATTATTATCCCGAACTGCACGACCCCGACATGGAAAGCGCTCTAGCACTGGTTCACTCGCGCTTCAGCACCAATACTTTCCCGAGTTGGGAACGATCGCACCCTTACCGCTACATCGCCCACAACGGCGAAATCAACACGATGCGCGGCAACATCAATTGGATGAACGCGCGGCAATCGATGTTCGAGTCGGAACTATTCGGCGATGATTTAAAGAAAATCCCCAATTTAATCAATGTCGAAGGTAGCGATTCAACTATTTTTGATAATGCTTTAGAATTGCTAACTTTGGCCGGGCGTTCTTTGCCTCATGCCATTATGATGATGATTCCAGAACCTTGGACAGCCCACGAGTCGATGAGTGATGAGAAAAAGGCTTTCTACGAATACCATTCTTGTTTGATGGAACCTTGGGATGGGCCTGCTTCGATCGCCTTTACGGATGGTACATCGATCGGGGCTGTACTCGATCGCAATGGTTTGCGTCCTTCTCGCTATTGCATCACGAAAGATGACTTAGTAATTATGGCATCGGAAGCGGGAGTTTTGCCGATCGCACCGGAACGAATTCTCTCAAAAGGTCGCTTGCAACCAGGCCGGATGTTCCTGGTAAATACCGCAGAAGGCCGCATCGTTTCTGACGATGAAATCAAACATCAAATCGCCTCCGAACATCCGTATCGCGAGTGGATTGACAAGCATATGGTCGAGATTGCCAAACTTCCAGACGCGCCCGCAGATTCAGCCCACATTTCCAAGGGGGAAGTGGATCTATTGCAGCAACAAATGGCATTTGGCTATACCTTTGAAGAACTGCGGTTGCTGTTAGCACCGATGGCACGGGATGGGGTGGAAGCTGTCGGCGCGATGGGCGCGGATACGCCACTTGCAGTTTTGTCGAACAGACAAAAATTGCTTTACGAATACTTCCAGCAACTGTTCGCCCAAGTTACGAATCCACCCATTGATTCGATCCGCGAAGAAATTGTTACTTCTGCGGAAACAACAATTGGTTCTGAACGCAATTTGCTCAAGCCGGAACCAGAAAGCTGTCATTTAATTGAGTTGAAAACACCAATTCTCAGCAATGAAGAATTGGCGAAACTCAAACACGTTTCACAAGGTAATTTCAAGTCGATTACCATACCAATTTTGTTCGACCCCAAAACTGGTGTAAAAGGTTTGGAACAAGCCTTAGAAGATGTGTTCGCAGCAGCAGACAGTGCGATCGCCTCTGGGGTGAATATCATCATTTTGTGCGATCGGGGAATCGATGCCGAAAATGCTCCGATTCCCGCGCTGCTAGCAGTTGCGGGCCTCCACCACCACTTGATCCGCCAAGGTACGCGCACGCGGGCGGGACTGGTGCTCGAATCCGGGGAACCGCGCGAAGTTCACCATTTCGCGACTTTAATCGGTTACGGTTGCGGTGCGATCAATCCCTATTTGGCATTTGAGACGATCGCCGATTCGATCCGCGAAGGTTTGCTGGTAAATGTTGATACTAAGACTGCTTGCAAAAATTACGTGAAAGCCGCAACCAAAGGCGTGACTAAGGTTGCGTCGAAAATTGGGATTTCCACAATCCAGAGTTACCGTGGTGCCCAGATATTTGAGGCGATCGGCTTAAACAAATCCGTAGTCGATAAATACTTCACTTGGACAGCATCGCGAATTGCCGGAGTAGACCTCGAAATCATTGCCCAAGAAGCGATTTTACGTCATACTCACGCATTCCCCGATCGCCCATCCAGCGGACACACCCTCGATGTCGGTGGCGAATATCAATGGCGCAAGGAAGGCGAAGCCCACTTGTTCAGCCCGCAAACCATTCATGCCCTGCAAAAAGCCGTGCGCGAAGGAAGTTATCCACTTTTCCAACAGTATTCCGCCCTGGTTAACGAACAAAGTCAACAGCATTTTACCCTGCGCGGTTTGCTGGAATTTAAGCAGCGAGAATCGATTCCGCTTGAGGAAGTTGAGCCGATCGAATCTATTATCAAACGCTTCAAAACTGGGGCGATGAGTTATGGTTCGATTTCCCAAGAAGCCCACGAATCTTTAGCAGTAGCGATGAACCGCATTGGTGGCAAATCGAACACTGGTGAAGGCGGCGAAGATCCAGAAAGATATACTTGGACAAACGATCGCGGTGACTCGAAAAATAGTGCGATCAAACAAGTTGCTTCCGGGCGTTTCGGCGTTACCAGCTTGTATCTTTCCCAAGCGCGGGAACTCCAAATCAAGATGGCGCAAGGGGCAAAACCCGGAGAAGGCGGACAGTTACCTGGTAAAAAAGTATACCCGTGGATTGCGAAAGTACGACACTCAACTCCCGGTGTCGGCTTGATTTCGCCTCCGCCTCACCACGACATTTATTCGATCGAAGATTTGGCAGAATTGATTCACGACTTGAAAAATGCCAATCGGGAAGCGCGGATTAGCGTCAAATTAGTGTCGGAAGTAGGAGTTGGGACGATCGCGGCAGGTGTTGCTAAAGCCCACGCCGATGTGGTGCTGATCTCCGGCTATGACGGCGGTACGGGCGCGTCACCCCAAACTTCGATCAAACACTGCGGATTACCTTGGGAGTTGGGATTGGCGGAAACTCACCAAACCCTGGTACTCAATAATCTCCGCAGCCGAATCGCCGTTGAAACCGACGGACAACTCAAAACTGGCCGCGATGTAGCAATTGCTGCACTGCTTGGTGCTGAGGAATTCGGTTTTGCCACCGCGCCGCTGGTGACTTTAGGCTGCAT
>JAYTZD010000604.1:0-2454 GCA_043742065.1 Oscillatoriales bacterium | reverse complement strand
GTTGGAGTTGGTATCGAAGTTGGAGTTGGTATCGAAGTTGGAGTTGGTATCGAAGTTGGAGTTGGTATCGAAGTTGGAGTTGGTATCGAAGTTGGAGTTGGTGTTGGTATCGAAGTTGGAGTTGGCGCAGTCTCCTTATCGTTAATCGTCAATATTGATTGATTTCTGGGGCCTGGACTCCCATCAGTAATGATGCCAAAGTTGAACACCGCTGTTTCGGCATTTTCTGCGATATTGTCAGGTTTGATGGTAACAGCAACATTCTGAGTGAGGGTGTTAGTACCTGCACTGAATGTGAGAGTGGCGGGTAAAAAAGTGTAGTCTGAATTTTGGGTGGCTGTGCTATTGGGGTTAATTGCGATCGGCACTATCAAATCTTTGACGGGACTGCTGCTGATTGTCACCGGAATATTCACAACCGTATTCGCGTTTCCTTCGGTGCCAGTGTAGGTAGCAGCACCGAAATTTACTACAGGCGTATTGTTACTGAGCGTATTGTTGTTGAGCAAAACCGAGATGTTGTTAGAGTCGTAATTTGCCGTAACTAAGTCTGTCTTGCCGTCAGCATTAAAGTCTCCAACACCAATGGAAAACGATTTTGCCCCCACCCCAAAATTGGTAGCCTCACCAAAACTGCCCGTACCATTTCCCAACAAAATGGATGAATTGTTAGCACCATAATGCGTCACAGCTAAGTCTAACTTGTTATCGCTATTAAAGTCTCCGACTGTAACAGAATTCACCTCTTTCTCCGGATCAATGAAAGTAGGAGCCCCAAAGCTGCCTGTGCCTGTACCCAACAGGATCGATATGTTGCCAGATGCGTAGTTTAGTACAGCTAAATCTGAATTTTTATCCCCATTGAAGTCCCCTGTGGCGAGTTGATATGCAAGCTTCCCCGCATCAAACTTAGTAGGGGTTCCAAAGCTGCCTGTCCCTGTCCCCAACAGGATCGATACATAATCATTCACTGTGACAGCTAAGTCGAGCTTGCCGTCAGCATTAAAGTCTTCCACGAGGAATTGCTGTAGCCCCCCTGTCCCCACATTAAATTTAGTAGGAGCACCAAAGCTGCCTGTCCCTGTCCCCAACAGGATGAAAATGTCGTTAGAGGAGTAGTTTGCCGTAGCTAAGTCGAGCTTGCCGTCGCTGTTAAAGTCACCCACACCAATAGAATAGAAACTATCTTCTGCCCCCAGATCAAGGCTCTTGGGAGTGCCAAAGCTACCCGTGCCATTTCCCAACAGGATGGCTACCTGGTTCTTTGCTCCGCTAGCTATGTCGATGTTACCGTCGTTGTTAAAGTCTCCTAATTCCAGAGAATATCCGGGAGAAAGGCCGATGTTAAAGTTGGTGGCAGTGCCAAAGCTGCCAGTGCCTGTCCCCAAAAGAATCGAGATGTTTTTAGATTCCTCATTAGCTGTGGCGATATCTGGCTTACCGTCTTTGTTAAAGTCTCCTACAACAACGGAAAGGGGCTTTGTGCCGACACGGTATTTGGTTGCGGTACTGAAAGTAGACATAATTAATTTACCTATCTAAATATTTTGGTTAAATTGGGTAGAATCAAATTTGCGATGTGCTGATTCAGTATCTGAAATTATTCATCTCTCTCTTTTCCTTCTCTGCGCTCTCTGCGCCCTCTGCGGTTAAATCATCCAGAAAAAACCTTAGTTGCGAGTGGGTATCTGGTTTTTGAAGAGGGCGAAGCATGACCGCATATAAGTTATTAGTTATAATCCCATATTCACTGCGGTCATGCTTCGCCCCTACAAACATATTTGCCAAAACCATATGCACCCGATTCCCCACTTCTTGAAAAAGTAGGGAATCTCAAAAATTGAATCTACAGCAACACGAAATCTGAGCCAGTAATCGAACTACCCAACCCAGTCACCGTTGCCAAAAGTTGATTAGTTGATATAACTTTCAACAATGTTCCAGCCGCTGTTTGACTAATTTCTAACTGCTGGAAAGTCAAACCATTACCCAGCGCAAATTTATCGATACCAACCTCAAAATCAAGGATTGTATCCGAACCACTACCTTGACTCAACAAAAAGCGATCGCTCCCAGCACCTCCTGTCAGAAAATCATTGCCATTTTCGCCACTGAGGAAATCATCACCCAAACCACCAAGCAAGGTATCATCTCCCTTACCGCCGTACAAGCTGTCATTGCCTGCACCGCCGTCCAAACTGTCAGCACCACGGCCTCCAAATAGGATGTCATCGCCACTGCTACCTGTCAGCGTATCGAGTCCCCGGCCACCGTATATGCTGTCATCGCCGGCGCCACCATCGAGGGAATCACTACCTTTTCGGCCGTTGATGAAATCGTTACCGCTACCGCCTGGTAAAGTATCGTTATCATCAGTACCGACCAGATTTTTGCCGTCAACACCGAGAGGTGCAGTAGAAGTCGGGAAAAAGGTAGGTTCGCCTATGATAACTG
>JAYTZD010000603.1:0-21843 GCA_043742065.1 Oscillatoriales bacterium | reverse complement strand
CACACACAAAACCAGCCCAAAAGGGCAAACTAATTTTTATGATTGCGCCATGAGATAAAACCTGAAAGCCTGGGTGATAGAAACAGGTTTCTGAGTTTTATCGACACCATTATCAAAATCACTCTCATTTCTTGTGGAACAGGCATCTTGCCTGTTACTGGCATTTCTAAAAAATGTCTGATTTACTGTACTTGTTTGTCAATATCCACCAATAGGAACAATCCGAATATACGGATTGTAAGTTTTTTATGACTACCTTGAAAATGCGCTCTTACGGGGGCGAAAGTGACTGGTGTGCGATCGCAAATTTGATCGAAATCTGCGAAGCAATCGATAAACTCGGCGAAGAAGTCTCAGCAACTGAACTGAAGCTAATCCTAGACGCACCCAAACTCGACCAAGCCCGCGACGTCCAATTATGGGAAGACGGCAACTATAAACTGATCGGTTTAGCACTGTTAGATATGCCCGATTCCCAGGACGAAATAGACGCTTCTCTCTGGTTTTACGTGCATCCAAATGTCCGGGGTGAAAGCTTAGAAAAAGACATAATTAAATGGGGAGAAACACGGCTGGGCGAAGTAGGAAAACAACGGAATTTGTCTGGGAAATTGCGTATCTACAGCCGGGAAGACAAAACCGATGACATCCGGCTATTTGAAAAACAGGGCTTTACAGTCGATCGCTATTTTTGGACAATGGCCCGATCGCTATTTGATCCCATTCCGACACCCGAATTCCCCGCCAACTTTGCATTAACCCATGTATCCGGCGAAAAAGACATTCAACCGTGGGTAGAGATGTTCAATCAGTCATTCATCGATCATTGGAATCACCACGATTTAACGGCGGAAACCGTGCGATACTGGATGCAAGACCCGAATTATCAGCCAGAATTGGACTTAATTGCTGTTTCGGGCGATCGTAAATTTGCAGCTTTCTGCGACTGTCAAATCAAACCGCAAAAAAACGCCCATAGCAGCACAAAAGACGGCTGGATTGAATTATTAGGCACACGGCGCGACTATCGGAAAATGGGTTTAGGAAAAGCCATGTTACTAGCAGGTTTGCATAGATTAAAAGCAGCAGGTGCAAATACAGCTAAACTCAGCGTTGATGCTGACAGTCTGACAGGCGCGACAAAGCTTTACAAATCAGTCGGTTTCCGCCCGATGGAAACTTGGATAGAGTGGGCTAAGGCTGTGTAAATTAGTTGGGTTGGGCGGGTTTTCGAGATTGTTTCTTTCAGGCAATTATGGTTGGCGAACCCGCCCCTACGAAATCTGGTTTTTGATTGTGGGTGGTGGCGAGAAACCGGGTTTTTCGCAGAATATTTGTGACAGCACACAATTTCGTAAAAACCCGGTTTCTGAGATTTTGGCAGATTAAGAAGCAGTTTGTTTTGTCACCTCGACATAGATATGTTCTAGCCGCACTGGATACCGCGCAATTGAGTCAATCGAAATCCCATCAAATCGCAAAATAATCTCTTTTAATTCTAAAGCTTCCGGCAACCAAAATGCTAAATCGCTACCGTAACGACGGGGAATGAAATTGTATTTTTGGGCGCGGGCGATGACTTCAGCTTCTTCTGAGGTTTTGACAACAATGATTTCTTGAGCCGGAATCAGTTTTCGCAACTCTTCCAAACTACCTTCTGCAACAATACTCCCACTCTTTAAAATTCCAATTCTCTGACAAAGACGTTCAGCTTCATCCAACAAGTGTGTTGTCAGCAAAATCGTAATTCCTTGGGATTGTAATTGCTGAATTAACTCCCAAATTTCGTAGCGCGCTTCAATATCCAAACCCGTTGTTGGTTCATCCAAAATTACTAATTTAGGTTGGTGTACCAAAGCTACAGCAATATTCAATCGGCGCTGCATTCCCCCACTCAAAGTTTCTACGGGACTTTTCGCTCTATCTGTCAAGTTTACTGCTTTTAAACATTGTTCTATTTGATAAAGACGCTGCTGGCGATTCATCCCATAAATTTGAGCAAAAAAGTTGAGATTTTCTTCACAACTCAGGCTTTTGTAGAGTAAATTTTCTTGAGGTGCTACACCGATTAACGCTTTTGTTGAGTCTGAAACTGGTTGGCCATTGAGAGTAACTTTCCCACTATCTGCATTGAGCAGATTGCATAAAATATTGATTGTAGTAGTTTTTCCCGCACCGTTTTGTCCAAGCAAACCGTAAATTTCTCCAGATTTAATGTGCAGTGTTAAATCTTTCAGCACTGAACGTTCGCCATAGGACTTATTGAGTTTTTCTATTTGCAGCACTGCTTGAATTCTCCGTGGTTTTTTCTCTATCTATAAAAGGGTTTGAGATTCTTCGCTTCACTCAGAATGACATATAGTTGTGTATTGTAGGATGCGTCAGGCGAAGCGACAGGGCGATGACTGAGGATTTTGGGTCTGACGGCACCTTACTAATCCTGCCAGTTGTGTAAGTCAGATTAAAGTCTTCTTTCTACTCTCAACATCCTGCGGTAAGAAAGCCATCCACCTGCAATCATTGCTATAGAAAATATGAATAAAAACCAGAAGTGTTCGGAAATGTCATCGAAGTTTTTGCCGTTAGCCCAAACTTGGATTAGTGCTTCATTCATGTGGTAAATCGGATTGTATTTGGCAAGTTCCAACAGGTTTTTGGGAAACAGCGCTGTCGGTAAGAATGCACCGCCTAAAATCAACAATGGAACTCCGAAAGCCGCGACTAGGGAGTTGACATCTTCGGTGCGCCGCGCGAATTGGGTGCCGAGAATGAAGCCGACTCCCACATAAGATATAATACTGAGGAGAATAATTACACTTCCTAGCAGCACAGAGCCTTGAAATTGTGCTCCCAAAAAAGAGGCGATCGTATATACTAGAATTACTTGACCGATGCCGATCGCACTGTGAGCTAGAAAAATCCCTAAAAAGTAGGAAGTGCCACTTAGGGGAGAAATAAATAGGCGCTTGAGAGTGTGTTGTTCTCGCTCTGCAACGACTGTGGCGACACTTCCGCCGAGACAGCTAAAAAATAGAGCGGCCCCCACTAAGCTTGCAGGTGCGGCACTCTCAAAGGCTTTTGCTGTTGTCAGGTTAGCGCGTTCTTGTAAAATCGCTCCGTTAATTAGTAGGATGGAAACTGGGAAGATACTCCAGAGGATTAAGCTGCGTTTTCGCCGGAAGAGTTCAATTAAAATCCGCTGGGCTACAGCCAGGGTTTCATACCAGTATTTCATATTAATTCGGGTTACACATCTGCCATCATTCTCCAGAACAGGGAAAATACCTGTTCCACAAAGAGTTAATTTGATTTATACCACGGCAGATCATATCATAAAAAGTTAAATTAATTTAACTATTAATCGAAAAACCAACCAGGGCGGGTTTTGGGGTTTTAGGACGATGGTTTTAATGTATCGATGTCTGTCGCCACGGATCCTTTTAATTTTTACTTAATGGTAAAACTCGTACCTCTATAACATCCTTGAAAAGAAGTTAAATTTGTTTGACTGATTTGTTCTAATTTGGTGACGATTGATGGGCTGTTTGTACTATCGGTAGTGGATTCCCACTGGTACATAAAGTTACCTTCGCTAAGGCTATTTCCAGTTTCTTTGTAGCTATATTTTTCAATGGGAATTCCAGTAACTCCAGAAATAGTTTGCTTTTCGTATCCGCTAATAATGATTTTTTCGATAACAGCACCTGGTTCTATGGTGACGTTCCAGTTAATCGGTGCGTAGGCGGAAAGTGCGAGAATTATTGGTTTGTTTTGGCGTTGTACTTTGACTTCAATCGCATTTTTGGATGGATTTCCGTTGTCTTGGGGCGATGTAGCTTCGTAAGCGGCTATTAAGTGTAGTTCTTTGTTTCCACTTAAGGAACCGACATGGGATGAAAATTTGTAGGAATTACCAAGATAGCAGTTAGCTTCAAAACTCATGGGAGAAGTTGGAGCAGTTTTTTGGGTGAGTTTCTGCTGCGCGGCGGGTACTACCCACATTCCTGTTCCTACTGCCAAAGCACCGATTAATGTTGCTACAATACTGACGGGAATTAGATTTATGAAGTGGCGAAAATGGTCGGATTGGGTGGTTTTAGTTAGCTTTTGTTGCCATGTTTCGCCAAATTTGCGTGAAGCGAAGCTATCCCGCAGGGAATCGCCTTTTGTGTTACGATCGAGACAAGTCAATAATACCAAACTTTCTGGCTGTTCTAGCAGATTTTGAATTTCAGTCCCTTCGCCAATGTAGAGGTTTCTACTTTGTCTGTCTAAAAGCAGCGAATGCCGATCGCCCTTACCGAGGTTATAATCTTCTAAGGCAGGGTGAACTAAGTCGTGCTGCAAGAAGACCAACCAAGCCAAATTGTTGCCAGTTGAAACTATTTTGCCATCGCTGCAAATAAGTTGGTCGATTTCCGGTTCCCAGCGCCAAGCTACCCAGCGATTGTCGCCTCGGTAGCCGAGGGATTTTTCGAGTTGGGGATGGGCGGTGATTTCTAGGCGTTGAACTAAGTTTGACATGAGATGTCTCTATCCTCAAGTGCGATCGCATCGGCCACTTCAATATCTTAGCTTAATCTATTTCTGTCAGATCAAAAAGTGCCGTTGCCAGTTCCACCGTTGGGAGACGGATTAGTAGTGGGTGAAGTTCCAGGATTCACATTGTTAGGATTGGTGTTTGGGGAAGTTCCAGGATTAGTAGTGGGTGAACTTCCGGGATTCAGGTTATTGGGATTGGTATTTGGGGAAGTTCCAGGGTTGACATTATTGGGATTGGTATTTGGGGAAGTCCCAGGGTTGACATTATTGGGATTGGTATTTGGGGAAGTTCCAGGGTTGACATTATTGGGATTGGTATTTGGGGAAGTTCCGGGATTGGTAGTGGGTGAACTTCCGGGATTCAGGTTATTGGGATTCGTATTTGGAGAAGTTCCGGGATTGAGATTATTCGGATTATTGAGATTATTCGGATTATTGGGATTTGTGTTTGGAGGAGTTCCGGGATTGAGATTATTCGGATTATTGGGATTATTGGGATTGGGCGAAGTTCCAGGATTGAGATTATTCGGATTATTCGGATTATTCGGATTTGTACCCGCAGGAGTAGTTATCGGAGTACCGGCTGCATCTCTGGTGATACCATTCGGGTTGGGAGTCGGCGGATTGGCGGCATTGGGATTCGCAGTACCCGCATCACGGTTATTAGTAGCTGCGGGCGCAGTATTGCTACCACACAAACTAACTAAATCAAAAGTTGTACCGCTTGTGGTTTCGATGTAGCAAACTGGTACGTTTACTTCAGGATTTGAGGCTCTAGGAAAGTCGGCTGTTCTGGGCATGGGAAGGCTAAAAACGGCTTCTGCCATCAGTGGAGTCAAGACAGCGGATAGAGCTACTATTGTCGGTAACAATCTCATCACTTTTACCTCAAATATTCAAGTGTATTTAGTTTAGTATTGCCCAGAAATCAGAAATTGTCCTCATCCTAAAGTCGATATTTTCAAGTATAACAACCTCATGAGTCGTAAATATTTTTACCCCACCCCAACCCTCCCCGCGAGTTCGGGGAGGGAGTAAGAAATTCACAAATGATTTAGTAACGAATTCGCGGATCAATGTAGGCATTCAAAATATCAATGGCAATGCTAGCAACCACGACAATTCCCGCAAAAAATACCACAATTCCTTGTACAGTTGGATAGTCTCGCAAACTAATCGCTTCATAAAGTCGATTTGCCAATCCAGGCCACGAAAAAGTCACTTCTGTTAAAATAGCGCCGCCCAACAGTGCAGCAAAAGTTAATCCCAAAACTGTGATCACAGGAATTAGAGCATTCTTGAGAGCATGACTCCATAAAATCTGTAATTCTGGAATGCCTCTTGCTCTAGCTGCTTCGACATAATCTGC
Source organism: Oscillatoriales bacterium (assembly GCA_043742065.1). Taxonomy (GTDB): domain Bacteria; phylum Cyanobacteriota; class Cyanobacteriia; order Cyanobacteriales; family Microcoleaceae; genus Microcoleus. The sequence goes on along the minus strand of JAYTZD010000603.1, from coordinate 15,932 downwards.
TTGTAAAGTTTGTTTCAAATTAACTCTGACAATGCGCTCGAAAATCCCACTCAAAAGAATGCCCAAGGTCAAACTCGGAAGTGCTAAATAATGCAAAGAGATTAGAAATTGACCAAAGTTAGCACTCAGAAGACTATCTATAGTATAAAGTCCAGTGTAACCTTCTGGCGCTGTCAATGTAACAGGAAAGCGGGTTCCCAAGGGAAACCAACCTAACTGCACTGAGAAAATTAATTGTAATACCATGCCGGCCCAAAAAGCTGGTAATGAGTAAGTAATGATCCCAAACAAACGGCCTAAAACATCGAAAATAGTGTTGGGGCGGGAGGCTGCTAAGGAACCGATACTGATGCCAACAATTAAAGCTATGGCCATGCTAAAAACTGCTAATTCTACCGTGGCGGGAAAGTTGTCTCCGATAATTTGCCACACGGTTTGTCCGCGAGTGGTGATGGAGGTTCCTAAATTTAAGCTAAACAAGTCTTGAATGTATTTGAGATATTGTTGCCATAGGGGTGCGTCGAGGCCGAGTTGGGTTCGCATTGCTGCTTTGGCGGCTGCGGGTGCTCGTGAGCCGAGAATGGCATCGATGGGGTCGCCTGGGGTGGCCCGCAGCAGCAAAAACACGGCTGTGGTGATTGTCCACAACATCAGCGGTGCTAGGAGTAGGCGGACAACAATATAAGATTGTAGGGCTTTGGAGCGAGACATAGGATTTGAAAATGGGAAATTGGCAATGGCTAGTTGATTTTAACTATTGTCGATCGCATTTTTGCCAATTTCCCATTTTACTATTTGCCCAGCAAGGATTCAAATGCAGCTTGCAATGACTTGATATCCCCGACTCTGGCGACTAACAAGTTTTCGGTGCCCGCATCTTGCAACCTGCATTTCCAATAGTTGATGCTTTCGGAGTTGTTCATCCAGAAGGTAATTACGGTGTCTATGACTCCATCGACATCCCAGCCCTGGTTGGGCGAAACTGTCTCCACTGATGCCACAAAGGAATCTAGGGTACACTTCCGATTTCCCAAGTATTCTACACCTGCTGAATGCTGGTGTTGCAATAATTCCTGCTGTTGGTTAAAAAAACATAAAGTTGAAGACACGCCCAGGATTTCAAATGTATAGTTCATCCAAGCCTCCCAAAGTATTGTTTTGCCAAAAGGTCGATCGCACACTAGACTGAAAACACTTGATTTTGCCGTCGGCGTTTTCCGGTAAATACTGAAAGATTTTCCGAGAGTTGCTCTGAGTTTTGCCAACTTGTTCTATTAATAGCAGACTTTCAAACAGCAAATTGTTAAATTACTTACTTGACACTCCCCGGCGTGAACGCACGGGGATTCTTCGATCTACGAGCCGACTTGCTTAAACAGGATTTCTCCAGCCAAAGTAGAGGACGATTCTCCCAAAGCGTTGCTTGCACTCGCACTGAGCGTAGTCGAAGTGTTTAATGCAAAGGTTCCGGTATGCCCTACCGTACCCAATCCTCGACTCAGGATATTTCTAGCTGCGTTTTCATCCCTGTCAAGAGTGCATCCACACTTGCAAATGTGCGTCCTCGTGGATAGCGTTTTCTTGACAATTGCACCGCAGCTAGAGCATTCTTGGCTGGTATATTGCGGATTTACCGCAACCGTTACCTTCTCAAATACCTTTCCAAAGTATTCAATCCAGATCCGAAATTGATACCAAGATGCGTCATTAATCGACTTAGCTAGACAATGATTCTTCACCATGTTTTTGATTCTCAAATCTTCGTAGACGACTACATCGTTTGATGAGATTACGCACCTTGCTAATTTGATTGCATGGTCTTGGAGTTTACCCTGAGCGTAGTCGAATGGGCTGTCTACTTATTTTGAGATGGCGCTTGCCTAGAATCTGCCGAGCTTTGCCTCTATTATTTGAACCTCTTACTTTTCTTGATACACGGCGTTGATAGCGTTTGAGGACTTTTTCACCTTTTCTTAGGAATCTAGGGTTTTCAACCGTAACTCCATTTGAGTCGGTGTAATATTCCTTCAACCCAACATCCAAACCAATGGTGTTGCCGGAAGGTTCTGTGCTTTCTTTCCGATCAACATCAATGCAAAACTGAACGTATACGCCGTCTGCACGTTTTACCAGTCTCACTCGTTTGATTTGACTAATTTGGTAGAAGTGCAAGTCGCGCGTTCCTTTCAGCTTGAGTTTACCGATTCCCTTTTTGTCGGTAAAATTAATCGACTTTCTATCATCAGCTAATTTCCAGCCAGTTGATTTATACTCAACAGAGCGACAGTCTTTCTGGAATTTTGGATAGCCTTTTTTACCAGGAATCCCTTTCTTGCAGTTTTCGTAGAATCGGGAAATAGCAGACCACGCTCGTTCGGCGCTAGCTTGTCTAGCTTGAGAATTGAGTTCGTCGGCAAACGGAAAGTCACGAGCCAATACCGCACAGTATTTGTTTAAATCGTACTTATCCACTTTTTTCTTGTCCATCCAATAGCGTAAACAGCTATTCCTGACAAATTGGGCTGTACGAATTGCTTCATCTACTGCTTCAAACTGACTTGATTTTCCGTAGGTCTTGAACTCAAAAACTATCATTGCCTTACCTCCTAATTTAGGCTACACTATTTAGCACAAGATATCCGTGTTGCAACAAAGTTTTACAATTAAAGCCGTCCTATAAGGCGATGTGCTGAGCGTAGCCGAAGTGACGGGGTTTTCAACCCAATTTTCTGATAATGCTTAACATATAGCCTTTCTCAGAAAGATGAGGTACGATCGAGAATTGGTAATAGGTAATTGGTAATAGGTAATTGGTAATAGGTAATAGGTAATTGGTAATGCCCTATACCTTATGCCCTATGCCCCATGCTTCATTACCCATTACCTCACCTAACTGAGCAAGGCTATAGGGACTTTAGATTACTTATTCATTAGGATGATGTCAGGATAGATGATTTATGGTAATTGCAGCAAAGTCAACGATTTCTCTAACAAAGTTTTTGGAATTGCCAGAAACTAAACCCGCAAGCGAGTACACAGATGGTCAAATTTATCAAAAACCTATGCCACAAGGAAAACATAGCCGATTGCAAAAACGATTGCTGGATGCAATTTCTGAGGTTGGAGAACCTCAAAAGTTAGCCTGTGCATTTCCAGAATTGCGCTGTACGTTTGGAGGGCGATCGATTGTTCCCGATATCGCTGTTTTTGCATGGTCTCGCATTCCCGTTGATGAAGATGGAGAAATTGCCAACCGCTTTGAAATTGCACCGGATTGGATTATTGAAATTCTATCACCAGACCAATCTCCAAATCAGGTGATTAAAAAAATACTTTTTTCGATTCAACATGGCACTAAATTGGGTTGGTTTGCCGATCCAAGCGATAAATCAGTAATAACTTTTCAGCCGAATCAAATGCCTGAGTTTAAATCGGGTACGGATATTTTACCTGTGCTTGCTGTGTTGGGAGATTGGCAACTATCCGCAGCCGATTTATTTAATTGGCTGAAAATCAATTGATTGAAAGTTACATCTTGTGCCCATATCAGCAACAGGCAACAGGCATCTTGCCTGTTCTTGAAAATGATGAAACGGTTTGTTACACAACTTCACCACAATGATTAATCCATCAAACAGGAATCAATGCCCCGCAGTGTGCCAGTTCAAAGGGTGGAATGTGCAGAGGCTCGATCGCACAAACACACTTCATAACATAAAGAAAGAGTCCACCCTTAATCAAAGATGGACTCAGTTCATGCCAGCTTAGGAACAGCTAGGCAATTAGGTCTCTGCAAAGCTAGACGTAAAAGTTGGGAAAAAGATCCGGATGTCTGGAAAAGTTTCTGAGGAACAGTTAAGCTTCAGCAATATTCCCCGAAAAATGGGGAATCCTGGAGCTTAAATTGTCCAACATTCCCCATTTTTAATTACCATTACCCAACCGATTAAGCATCCTCATCGTGAGCAAAACGGTGGAATAGGAAATCTAGGGCGTAGTTCCGCAAGTTGTAGTATTCTGGATCTTCCATCATTTGAACCCGATCGCGCGGACGAGGAAACGGAATCTCCAGAACTTCACCAATTGTAGCCGATGGGCCATTGGTCATCATCACCAGGCGATCGGCTAAAAACAGCGCTTCATCGATATCGTGAGTAATCATCAACACTGTACAACGGTGATCCGTCCAGATTTTCAGCAACTCTTCCTGCAATTCTTCCTTGGTAATTGCATCGAGTGCTCCAAAAGGTTCGTCTAAAATCAGCACTTTTGGGCGAATTGCCAAGGCGCGGGCGATCGAAACCCGCTGCTTCATCCCACCAGAAATTTGCGGGGGTCTTTTGTCAGCCGCTTCCGTCAATCCCACCATCGCCAAATGATCGTTGACGATCGCATTTTTTTCGACCTTCGACTTCTCAGGAAATACAGCATTAACAGCTATATAAACATTTTCAAACACCGTGCGCCAAGGCAACAAAGCATAACCCTGAAACACCACCATGCGATCGGGGCCCGGTTTGGTAATTCTCTCCCCGTTAATCGTCACGGTACCTTCACTGGGAGTGTTAAAACCAGACACCATATTTAACAGTGTTGACTTGCCACAACCGGAGTGTCCGATCAGGGTAATAAACTCTCCTTCAGCTACAGTCAAGTTAACGTTGTCTAAAGCTTTGTAACCATTTGGGTATGATTTGTAAACGCTGTCAATCACCAAAAAAGGTTTCTGGCGATCCTTCCCTTTCTTGCTTGATTTTTTGGTATCAGTCTGCTTATTAGTGGTGTTAATCATGGGTTTGGAACCTATTAGTGGGTGATTGGCTAAGAAAGTTCGGCAACGGATTCTGTTAGAGATTTAACGAATATCAGGAATAGGGAATTGCCAACTAACTGCTAGCAATTACCCTACTTTCATCGAACTTAAAACAACTCTAAGCAGCTCTGCGATCGGAATCGAGTACGACTTGGGCCATCGTGAAATCGCGTTTGATTTCCAGATTATTGAGGTATCCGAGCGGATCGTCACCACTAAACACGGTGCCATCAAACAAGCGAAGAGAGCCACGAGTATGACTAATATCAGACATTCCCAACTCTCGCGTCGCCGTGCTGAATGGGCTAACCCGCACCACACGTTCCAAAATTTCCACCCAGTTGCGCGGGAACACAGTATCGCCCCAACGTGCCATCTGCACCATGTGCCACAACTGTTCAGTACGACTCGGATGGTTCACTGAGTCTCCGTAGAATAAGTGGTGAGCGTATTCCCGCATAGGAGTATCGAGGTTGCAAGCAGAAGAATTGGGATCGCCGAGTTGGATGTAACTCCTATCCGTAGCAACATATTCCCGTCCCGAAACAATTTCGGCAACTTCCTGAGAGTGATTTGGATCGGAGCAATATTGAGAAGCTTCCAGCAAAGCTTTGATCAAAGCAATGTGAGTGTTGGGATAAGCATTTGCCCAGTCTTCTCGCACTCCCAAAATTTTCGCCGGGTGTCCGGGCCACAGTTCCAAATCTGTAGCCACTGTAAAGCCAATTCCTTCCATCGAGGCCCGCAAGTTCCAAGGTTCGCCGACGCAGAAACCGTCAATCGTGCCGCCCTGCAAGTCCACAATCATTTGAGCTGGAGGGAGATTTTTCAGCACCACATCATGGTCTGGGTCAATGCCACCGGAAGCTAGCCAGTAGCGCAGCAGTAGGTTGTGCATCGAAGAAGGGTGAACGATGCCCAAGCGGTGAGTTTGAGCGGGGGTTCTACGCAGCATTTCTTTGAAATCTGCCAAATTGTAGATTCCTTGGTCGTAGAAGCGCTTCGCGAGGGTAATTCCGTTACCGTTGCGGCTCATGGTAAGGGCTGTAACGGTTGGTATTGGCTTGTTTTGGTGGCCTCCTAATGTTAACCACATCGCCATTCCAGAAGGCATTTGGGCTGCGTCTAAGTAACCTGCGGCGATGCCGTCTACGACGCCGCGCCAGCTTGTTTCTCGCACTAGGTGGACTTCATCAAGACCGTGTTTGGTAAAGAAGCCTTTTTCTTTGGCGATCGCCAGAGGAGCACAGGCTGCTAGGGGAATGAAGCCGAGTTCGAGGTTGACTTTTTCTAGGCCGTGGCGGGCGATCGCCGGTACTTTCCTTGCCCGCAGTTTTTTGACCCGTTTCTGCTGGTTGAGGAAGTAAATCATTTCGCTGCGGAGAGCGTAGTAGCTTGGGTGTGTGACTACTTCCATCCGTTTACGGGGGCGGGGGATGTCTACTTCGAGAATCCCGCCTATGTTCGATTCTGGGCCGTTGGTGAGCATGACGATGCGATCGCTCAATAGCACTGCTTCGTCCACGTCGTGAGTCACCATCAGGGCGCTGATTTGGTACTCTTGGCAAATCTCCATCAACTTTTCTTGCAAGTTGCCGCGAGTCAATGCGTCGAGTGCGCCAAAGGGTTCGTCTAGGAGTAACAGTTTGGGACGTAGGGCCAATGCACGGGCGATCGCCACGCGCTGTTTTTGTCCGCCGGAGAGCAATGCGGGCTGTTTCTCGGAGTGGGGGCCCAAGCCCACCATATCAATATGTTTTTGAATGATATCCAGACGTTCGGCTTTCGGTAAGCCGTTCATCACCGAGTCTACGGCTAGGGTAATATTTTCTCTGACAGTCCGCCAAGGTAGCAGCGAATAGTTTTGGAAGACTACCATGCGATCGGGGCCTGGTTGAGTAATCCTCTGTCCCTCAATTGTCACCAATCCTTCTGTCGGCAAATCCAAACCTGCGACCATATTTAGCAGTGTAGATTTGCCACAGCCGGAGTGTCCAACTAAGGAGACAAATTCTCCTTTTTCAATTTCCAGGTCGATACCTTTGAGGGCAACATATACACCACCGTCTGATAGATTAAATGCTTTTCCGACCTGTTCTACTGCAATCAAAACTGACATGGTTTTCTTGCCTTTTTTGTAGGTTTATTACTTTACTGTTGTCTGTTGACTGTTGTCTGTTGACTGTTGTCTGTTGACTGTTGACAGTTGACTGTTAACTGTTAACTGTTGTCTGTTGACTGTTGTCTGTTGACTGTTGACTGTTGACTGTTAACTGTTGTCTGTTGACTGTTCACGGTTGACTGTTGCTAACATCAACTGCCAACCATCAACTGCCAATTGCCAACTGTCAACAGTCAACTGTCAACAGTCAACTATTTCCCTTGACTAGGAGCAATTTTATTCTGCAACCAAGCCATCATGCGATCGAGCATCAAACCAACGGCCCCAATGTAGAACACCGCTAATAGAATTTCGCTGATGTAGTTTTGTTGGTAAGCATTCCAAATAAAGAAGCCAATACCTGTAATCCCCGACATCACAATTTCCGCAGCAATAATCGCCAACCAAGCCAAACCGATCGCAATTCTCAATCCTGTGAAGATATAAGGAAGCGCTGACGGAAACAGGATATTGAGGTAATACTCCTTCTGAGTCAGTTGCAGCACTTTGGCAACGTTGTTATAGTCGTCAGGAATTTGGCGCACACCTTCAGCGGTGTTAATCAAAATCGGCCACACTGAAGTGATAAAAATCACGAACAAAGCAGCAGGTTCGTTTTGTTGCAATGCAGCCAGGGCGATCGGCACCCAAGCCAAAGGCGCTACCATCCGCAAGAATTGAAAAATCGGGTCTAAAGCCTTATTCAAGTAAGGATTTGTACCTACCACAACTCCCATGCTAATTCCCACAGCAGCAGCCATAGTGTAACCTTTTGCCACACGTTCCAAACTAGCTAAAGTTTGCCAAAACAGTCCAATTCCATAGGTTTTGGAATTCATGAAAGGATACATCAACAAAATCCGAGTCCGTTCATCAGTCCAAACGCTTGTGGGAGGGGGCAATTTGATAATTCCAGAACCTGACAGGAATTGCCAAATAAACAGAAATCCAAGTAATCCAAAAATTGGCGGCAAGATATTCTGGGAATTCTTCTTCCAAAACTCACCAAATGCTCCTTGGACATCGACTCCTCCTTTCCGACTTGTACTTACAGCCATGCTGCTAATCTCCTATATTTCTGCGCTGTTTTGTTCGTAGCTAATTTTTCGAGACTAAATTATGGGAAGTTAGAACCCCATCACACTATTAACTGTCAACGGTTACACAATCTTGCTGTCAACTGTCAACGATTACACAATCTCGCTGTCAACTGTCAACTGTCAACTGTTTAATCACACTTTTTTAATTGCCAAACTCTTGAGATAATCTTCTGGCTTTTCTGGGTTAAATTCTTTGCCATCAAAGAACTTCTCAATACCGCGAGATGGACTTTTGGGAATGTCAGCTTCAGGAACTCCTGCTAATTTGGCTGCTGCTATCCACAAATCGCCACGGTTGACTTTACCGATCAGTTCTTTCTTTTCTGCCAAGGTTTTTGTTGGCAAGAAACCCCAGCGAATGCTTTCGGTTAAGAACCACAAATCGTGACTTGTGTAAGGATAAGAAACGTTGCCGACACCATCGTTCCAATACAGCGGGCCCATCTTGAAGTCGTTGATGTCTGGTTTGCCGTCGCCCATGGCATATTTGCCTTCATAGGCTGGTGCCAAAACTAGAGGAGATACATCAAAGAAGCCTTTGCCGGAAACAATAGATACCAACTCGGCTCGATTTTCCGGCTTGTCACACCACTGCTGTGCTTCTATTAGTCCTGCTAGCAAGGCTGCGGTGGCTTTCGGATGTTTGTCTACCCAGTCGCCGCGAATTGCTAGATATTCCTCTGGATGAGCTTTCCAGATTTCGGCAGTCAGGGCGGACATGAAGCCAATTTTTTCGCTGACAATCCGCACGGGCCAGGGATCGCCTGTGCTGAAACCGTCCATACTTCCGGTTTTCATGTTGGCGACGGTTTGGGCTGCGGGTACTGTTAGCAACTCGACATCTGTGTCGGGATTGATGCCGTTAGCGGCTAACCAGTAGCGAATCCACAGGTCTTGGTTGGCTTTCGGAAAGGTGTAGGCTGCTTTGAAGGGAGTTCCTGCTGCCTTGAGGCCTTTAATGTAATCTTGAGCAGGTTGCTCTAGTTTAAGTCCGAGGCCTTTGCCTTGGTGTTTGCCTGCGATCGCAATTCCATTTCCCTGAGTATTCAACTGGGCCAGAATATACATCGGGATTGGGGTGCTGTTTTTGGTAATCAGGCCTTTACTAATTAGATAAGGCATCGGCATTTGCCATTGACCACCATCAATACCGCCACCGGCTGAGCCGATTTCTACGTTGTCTCTGGCAGAACCCCAGTTGGCTTGTTTAGCAACTTTGACCTCTGTCATGCCGTATTTGGCAAAGAAGCCTTTTTCTTGGGCAATGATTAAAGGTGCTGATTCGACGATCGGGATGTATCCCAAGGTGATTTTGGTGCTTTCAATGCCTTCGACTCTTTTCTCGTTGGCAACCGCAACTGGTGAGGTAGCCGCAGGTGCTGTCCCAGCACCCGCAGTGGCACCAGCACCAGCACCAGCACCAGCGCCAGCACCCGGTTCTGGGGGATTTCCCAGACAGCCTTTGAGCAACACTGAACTTACAGCAGACGCACCTGCTGTGACGATAAATTTACGCCTGGAAAATTGATCTGAAAATTTCGTCATAATCTTTCCTCACTGCAATTCATAATCTTCTGTAACGACATCACTGAAGTTTATCTAAGCACTTTTTTGGAGTTTAGCGATCGCGATCGATAAACTCCTTTGAGCGCCCGTTGGTAAAGGCGATCTGAGGGCATTCCAATGGCAAGAGCCGACAGGACTGTCCCCTTTGATTGACTGAAAACCCTTTATCAACTCAATATTTTTCTCAGCTCTATTGTGTTGACTCAGTTTTGGTGAGTAGCACGCACATCTAATCCTGATTAATTATTAAGCTTACCGCACTCTACGTGAAATTATAAAACAAATATTAAATTTAACTCATAAGTATATGTTCTAAGTGCACTCTTTCAATAAGTAACCCTTGGTCGAGTCCCACCATTTTACTTATCATAGTTGCTTTCATAAAAAGCTTGCTGTACAAGGGTTACAAGAATCTCGCTGACTATGGGGCGTCCTAATTCAATGTCAATAAGCCGTAAATGCCTTGCCGATCGCACATTGGTAAAACTTAACAAATATCAATAGTTTTTAATTTTTTACTCATATGTAGCCTGGAATACAAATCAAATATAGTTTTGTGGTATGGAGGCTAAGCGTAGCAAGGATCGCGAGAACCTCTATTAGATATGTCTGGTTTATTTACGCGATCGCACCATTTCTAATAAATCATAAATAACTGGTTCCCAAGAAGAGCCTGGAAAGGAGTAGAGAGTTAGCATTCAATGCAAGCTATTAAAAAATTCTCGAATCGCAGCAGGCTGATTATCTGGCTGAACGAAGCTAGCCAGTACAGCCAAATCGAGTTCGGGGAAAAATTCGCTCTTTTCGCATTGTTGATACGTGCCATTCTCCAATTGATACAACGAGAATTGCCCATCTTGCCAAAACCAAACTTCAGCCACATTTAAACCTAAATATACCTGTAATTTATCGATGCCACCGCTAGTCACAATAACTTCGATCGCCAAATCTGGAATATCCTTTAATTCCCCCACACAATAGCACTCATCTGGTTCTAATCCCCTGGCTTTTGCTTGACTGCGATAGGTGGTAGAACCGCAACCATGTAGATCTAAATCTTTAGCAAGGGCATAGGTTTCCAAAAGGCGACCGATGGTTGTTTTTTCGCGTTCGTGTCTGGGAGATAGGGTCATAACTTCAAGTAGTCCTTGGCAATAGATGAGGCGCAGTCCTGGTACGTCTTCTAGAACAGAATCAATAGTGAGATAGTCCTCCCAACTGATGCCTTGTAAAATCAGGCGTTGTTCGGTTTCGGTATCTAGTTTTTCGAGAAGAGTTGTGTTCATAGTTGAGCGGCGTTCTATGTTGATCATATTATAGATTAAATTACAGTATTTTTAAGGTAAACGAGGTACAGAGAAACCCGGTTTCTTGAAGAAACCGGGTTTCTGAACACCCGCTAATATTAGTTAGGTGAAAGGCGGTATGGTGCGTCAGTGGGAAAATCCGAGTTTGTCGTGTTAACCACAAGCCTGACGCACCATACCAGCATACAAGTTAATGGTAGTAGGGTGCGTCAGTGGGAAAATCCGAGTTTGTCGTGCTAACCACAAGCCTGACGCACCCTACAGGTTAATGGTGAATTAGTTAGGTGGGTCAAAGCGGTTGACCGACAGAGCAACACCAATCATGGGTAACGCGACGCCGAAACAAATCAGCCACTGATCCAAGTTCATCGGAGCCGTCTCAAATATTTGATTAATAAACGGAGAATTAGCAAAGACAATCTGCAACAGCATCGCCAAGACAATTCCCACAGCGAGGGCGGGAGCACCGCTAACTTCTTCCTTAGAACCGCTAAATTTAGCAATCAAAGAAGGCAACAACTGGCTGAGACTTAATAGGTAAAAAATTCTTCCCATTACCAAAGCTTGAATTGCCATCGTGCGGGCGAGTTCGATCGTTCCCCATTCCGCTTGACGCACCCATTCAAACATTCCGAAAATCACAGTCCAGTTGTAAAGAGAAATAGCGATGATCCGCTTGATCCGACTTGCCGTCAGCAAAGGTTCATTGGCCGATCGCGGTTGTTGTTTCATCACCCCGATCGACTTCGGCTCAAAAGCCAGCGGTACAGTCATCGTGATCGAGTTGAGCATATTCAGCCACAGAATTTGCAGCGACAAAATCGGTAATTCTCGGCCAAGCAGGGTGCTAAGCAAAATTGTCATCGATTCCCCGCCGTTGACTGGGAGAATGAAGCTAATTGCTTTGAGCAGATTTTTGTAAACCGCTCGCCCTTCCTCGATCGCACATTCGATCGACGCAAAGTTATCATCGGTCAAAATCATATCGGCGGCTTCCTTAGAAACCTCCGTACCGCTACCCATCGCAATCCCGATATCAGCTTGTTTCAGGGCGGGTGCATCATTAACACCATCTCCCGTCATCGCCACAATTTCACCCTGAAGTTGCAAAGCTTCTACCAGGCGGAGTTTTTGTTCCGGGGCGACGCGGGCAAAAACTGAGCCTGCTTCTACAGCTTCGGCGAGTTCGTTTTTGTCCATTGCGGCAAGTTGAGCGCCGGTGTAGGCGACAAGTTCCCTGTGGTGCTTGGTTTTGCGGAATCCCATCCGACGGGCGATCGCCTTAGCTGTAGCGATGTGGTCGCCGGTAATCATTTTGACTTGGATTCCAGCCGTTTGACAAGCTTGAACAGCCGCGATTGCCTCAGCCCGTGGCGGATCGATCATCCCCTGTAGTCCCAAGAAAACTAGCCCCGATTCCAAATCCGAATGATCTACGGAATTTTGGCTTTCGGGTACTATCTTTTTCGCTAAAGCCAAGACGCGCAAGCCTTGCTTTGCCATTTCATCGACTTGATGGTGAGTTTGTTCGCGATCGACTTCGGCCGGATTTCCTTGCGTATCGAGACTCGAACCGCAGCGACTCAAAACTGATTCTACGGAACCTTTGACGTACAAAACTTTGCCAGTGGGAGTTTTGTGCAGCGTTGCCATGTATTGGAACTGCGACTCAAAGGGAATTGAATCCAGTCGTGGCATTGATTTTTCCAAAACTTGCTGACTCAATTCAGCTTTTTTGGCCGCAGCAATTAACGCTCCTTCTGTCGGATCTCCGATCACAATCCAATTATTGTCTTTGAATTCCAGGTGAGTGTCGTTGCAAATCAGTCCGGCTTGCAAACATTCTTGCAAAGTTGGAGATTGACTGACACTAATTGGCAGTTGATTGAGCTGAATTTCCCCTTCCGGGCTGTATCCCGTACCCGTAACCGAGTAGGATTCGCCACCAGAATAGATTTCTTGCACCGTCATCTGGTTTTCCGTCAAAGTTCCGGTTTTGTCGGAACAGACGACTGTAGCACCGCCTAGAGTCTCTACTGCGGGCAATTTGCGGACGATCGCGTGGCGACTTGCCATCCGGGAAACGCCCACCGCTAGGGTAACGGTGATCACGGCGGGTAAGCCTTCGGGAATTGCGCCGACAATCAGGGCGACGGCGGGTTCGACTGCTTCTTTAAAGGCTGAAACTCCGGCTGGGACTGGCCGGCCCAATCTAACGGCGAAGGTCAAGGTTGCCATTCCCAGCACGAATAACAGCCAGTTTTGACTGAATTCGTTGAATTTGCGAGTTAAGGGCGTGGTAAGGTCGATGTGCCGATCGAGTAGTTGGGAGATTTTGCCGGTTTCGGTTTTATTGGCGATCGCAATTACGATGCCACTACCTTGCCCAAAAGTGACAAAACTTCCGGCATAGGCCATGTTGTCCCGTTCTGCTAGTGGCGTTTCTTCCGGGAGAACCAAGTCTCCAGATTGTCCTAGTTCTTTTTCGACAGCAACAGATTCCCCTGTCAGTCCAGATTCGTCAATTTGCAAGTCGCGCACTTTAATTAAGCGCAAATCTGCCGGTACTTTATCGCCGGAAGTCAGAGTTACTAAATCCCCAACAACAAGTTCTTTGGAGGGAACTCTTAATTTTTTGCCACCCCGAATGACTGTAGCTTCTGTGGTGACAGCCTTGGCTAGGGCATCAATTTTTTTCTCAGCCCCAGCTTCTTGAACAAAACTGATAATGGCGTTGGTAGTTGTGACACCCCAAATGACGCTGGCATTGAGCCATTGTCCGATCACTGCTTTGATTAAACCGGCACTCAACAAAATGATGAGGAGGGGTTGGTTAAATTGCAGTATAAATTTTAGCCAGGCAGGTTTCCCTGCTTTAACTGTTAGTTCGTTTGAGCCGAATTGCTGTTGGCGATTGGCGACTTCTGCCGGATCTAAACCGTTTTCCAGGTTGGTTTCTAATGTAGTTGCAACCTTTGATCTTTCTAAGTAGTGCCAAGATTTTTCTGCTACGTCTACATCGTTGGCTGCTGTTGCTGGCATGGTGCTTCCTGAATATTTGGTAGGCGTATGGTGAGTTCTTATAGCCCATTAATGGACGCGCTTAATATAACTCCTGGCTGGTTAGAGAGTGAATATATTGAGCGAGTTAATAGTTTGTTATGACTTTAATGGGGTATGACTCAGATCAATATTACAAGGGATGTGTCCGTCTGCTCCAAGAGATTTTGGGAATTCTTTAAATTCTCTCTCGCCTCCTCCCGTCGAAGACTCCCCCACTCTTGATTTTTGGGTGCAAGCCGATCGCCATAGGTGTTAAAACCTAGTTAAGCGACAAAATTCTGAGAAAAATGGAAATAATTGTCACACTGGTGCTGGGTTCGGTGCTGTTGGTCTGGGGAATGCGGTTCGGGCGGGTGTTAGTTCGATCGGGAGTGACGGCTAATGACTTGTTTAAGGGCCGAAAGGCGATCGTCCTACTGTTTTTGGGTTTCTACTTTGGTTTGGTGCTACTAGCTCTAAATCTGCCTCAAATGCCAGCTTTGCCGATCGAATGGCGGTTTCACGGGATGCGAGTTACTTGGACTTTGCTGCGAGTGATGTTGATGGGAGTCTGCGGTATTGGCTTGACTATAAGCTGGCAAACGGCGCGATCGCAAGTAATTGCAGTCATCTTAATTTGCTGCTTAGGATTAGCAGGATTTACAGGCGCTGAATCCTATTTCCTAGCACCAATTTACGCTGATTTAGTAGACAATTTGCGGCCAAATGGTGTATTCAAACAAACTTCTAACAGCAGTTGTGCCCCCGCCGCCCTAGCAACAGTTTTGAGGCGCTGGGGAATGAATGCGACGGAATCGAGTGTAGCTAGGGAGGCCGGAACCAGTCGCTTGGGAACTTCCATGCCACAACTAATTGTAGCAGCAAGAGCTTTAAGAATGCAAGGAATTGAGCTGTCTCCAAGTTGGGAGCAAATACAGCAAATTAATCGCCCCGGAATCTTAGCATTTGACGGCATTCGCCAACTCCCCCACGCCGTCGCTTTGCTAGCGATGAACGACAACATGGCTGTCATTGCCGAGCCGTCGCGGGGCGTAATTTTAGAGTTAGACAGAGCAAATTTTGCCAAGATTTGGCGCGAACAATACGTGCCGATTTTTCGGTCTGCGGATATCTTGTTAAGCGATAAACAAGCGATTGAATTTTTAACTAAATTAGGATATAATTCTGGTAATTTGCCAGCAGACATCGAGCGCTTTCAGACTGATAAAAAATTGAAAGTAAGCAGCAAGTTAGACCGGATGACTGAATTAATGTTAAGCGGCCCATTCTTGGAAGGCGTACCGAGATTGGACGGGAAATAAGTATTAAAAATCAGATATTTGTTGTTAAAAAATAGGGATAAAAAAAGAACCCTGACTTAGAAAATAGTCAGGGTAAATTAGTTTTAATTCAATTAGTTCAGACATTCCCAGCCCTCTTCATCGACGATCTGACTGACAATATCACCCAGGATTTTTGCTTTACCAGCCATTGATGCAGGAGGCGATCTTCGTTTCACAGGAGGTTCTGTCTCTTCCAAGATGGTCACGATCACACGGGCTGATCGAACAGTAGGTTGTTCATTTAACCACTTCATTTGCCCGTTTTCATAGATTGCTTCGTAACTTTTTAACATAGCCATTGCTCTCTAGATATCACAAGATTAAGAATCAATTGATTTATTCTGCCATAATTATTTGAAGAGGACTAATGAGTTCTTCAGTCGTCTTTGAGAGGACTTTAGCTATTAGACAGGGGTTTAGGGGTTTCAACCCCTGTCGGACTCGCGGTCTCACTAACAAACTTGGCGTACTTATGTTTATCCTATCTCAAACTCAGTCGATTTAACCACATTCATGCCCGCCGCCGCAAATCTTTGAAAAGCCACATCTGCTGCTTCCGTAAAATCAACAACACCCGGAACAACCACCGGCGAAGTACAA
>JAYTZD010000602.1:0-2456 GCA_043742065.1 Oscillatoriales bacterium | reverse complement strand
ACGGCACTGCCGTCTCCTCTATATTATGCCGATGCAACCGGAATTGAAATTAATACATTACCAAAATGAGGACACGGCACTGCCGTCTCCCTACGATTAATCACGGTAGGGAAACGGCACTGCCGTCTCCTCTATATTATGCCGATGTAACCGGAATTGGAATTAATATATTACCGAAATGAGGACACGGCACTGCCGTCTCCTCTATATTATGCCGATGCAACCGGAATTGGAATTAATATATTACCGAAATGAGGACACGGCAGTGCCGTTTCCCTACGATTAATCACGGTAGGGACACGGCACTGCCGTCTCCTCTATATCATGCCGATGCAACCGGAATTGAAATTAATACATTACCGAAATGAGGACACGGCACTGCCGTCTCCTCTATATCTTTACACAATTAACAATAGGTCGTCACATCCTCGCCACACTCATCAGCCAAATAACACAAAGCTCGAAAGCGAATCCCCACAACTTGTTCGTAAAGCGGGTTTAACTTGCACATTGGCGGAATGCAAAATAAAATGCGATCGCCAATTTTAACTTCCCGCTCAAACGGACACTGCGACGGAATAAATTTACATAAGAATCGAGCCAATTTTTGACTTTTAATTTCGGCGCTATCCAGCCACTGTTTCAGCGGATGCCATAAGTCAAAGTGCGGTTTTTGACCGTAATGTTGAGAAGTTGTAGCGACACTAACGGCAGTTTTTGATTTGTCAACCCATACCCAAATTGGCAGAATGCGATCGGGTACCATATGCTGAAATACATTCATTTTGCTCTCTTCCTCTTGTATAACGAGGTACCAAGAACCCTTTGTAGAGTTTTTGCTTTTATGATCTACAATCAGTATCTACAGCACCCAGTTTTGCTTTACCGGATTGAACTTCTTCAATTAATGACTTTATGCGAGAAAATTAGTTCCTGGAGTTTTCAACCTACCTTTGGTTGAGTCTCCTTTTATAGTTCCTTTATGATTCTGACGCATCTTTTGGAAATAGTCTATACGTGAAAATGCGGAACTTTTGATAAAAGTGATGATAGTTACAAATATCAGCTCTGCGGCAAAATACCCTGAAGCCCCAGCCCAACTCTCACGGACTGCGATCGCTCAAAAACTCCTACAATTATAAAATAACCAAGCATATCCTTCACCACCCATGAGCAACCCAGAAACCAAAACTATCACCAGCGAATTGCAAAGCCACGCCGCGATTCTCGGTGGCTTCGTCGCCCTCATCTGGATTATCGAGATTGTCGATGTCTTCCTGTTTCGAGGTGCACTGAATTCCTACGGAGTTCGCCCCCGCAGCCTCGACGGACTTGAAGGCATCCTGTTCATGCCTTTTCTGCACGGTAGTTTTGCCCACTTAGCAGGTAATACCCTTCCTTTCTTAACATTTGGTTGGTTGATTATGCTGCGAAAAATTAGCGACTTTTTTATTGTGAGTGCCATCACTATGGTAGTCAGCGGATTGGGAGTTTGGCTGACAGGCGCGCCCAATTCTGTACACATTGGTGCCAGTGGTTTAATCTTTGGCTATTTTGGTTTTTTGCTACTGCGCGGCTTATTTGAACGTAGCTTTACTTCACTTTTGATATCTTTAGTTGTTGGTTTCTTCTACGGCAGTTTAATTTGGGGAGTTTTGCCATCCCAGCCCGGAGTTTCGTGGCAAGCACATTTCTTTGGCTTTGCCGGCGGTGTATTGGCAGCTCAACTTTTGGGGCGACAAAAACGGGAAATTAATTATGACTAAGTGTTGATCGATAACTCTACGCGACTGGGCAAGCACACTGTAAAAATAGAACCGCAACCCAATTCACTTTCGACTTGCATATCGCCACCCATCATCAGGCAAAAGTGACGGCTAATTGTCAATCCCAAACCTGTGCCGCCGTACTCGCGCGTAGTTGAGGCATCACCTTGCATGAAAGCTTGAAATAAATGCTGCATATGTTCTGGAGGAATCCCAATCCCTGTATCAGCTACACGGAAAATGATCGAGTCGAAAGATGATTCTATTTTTTGCGTCTTTGAGCTTTTATTTGTGACTCTTTCAACGCTGATTTTAATAGTGCCACCTTTCGTGAATTTGGCTGCATTGCTCAGTAAATTTAGCAATATTTGCCTAGTTTTGGTAATGTCAGCATACATCACTCCTAAATCCTTTGGATAATCTACTTCAAATTTATTAGAATTTTTTTTCACCAGGGATTCGACTGTCAAAACTACGTCGTCAATTAAATTAGCCGGGTTAAATGTTTCCAAATAAAGTTCCATTCGCCCGGCTTCTATTTTAGAAATATCGAGGATGTCACTAATTAAAGATAGCAAGTGTTTTCCAGCCGTTTGAATTTTGTGCAAGTCGGGGATAAAGTCTTCGTTGCCGGAATCCTCGGCGTCTTCTTTGAGCATATCGCTGTAACCAATGATGGCGTTGAGGGGA
>JAYTZD010000601.1:0-2457 GCA_043742065.1 Oscillatoriales bacterium | reverse complement strand
GCAACTTTGAGTTCCAGTCGGGGTGGGAATATCCGCGTTGATACGCCTAGCTTGACGGTGCGGGATGGGGGAATAGTTTCTACGAGTTCTTTGGGTGTGGGAAATGTGGGGGATATTACGATTAATGCCGATCGCCTCGAAGTAGTTGGTAGTGCCAATAAAGGTCTATTTGTTAGTGAAATTGATGCTTCCGTTGGCAAGGTGTTCGGTAATAATGCCGATGCTACAGCGAATGCGGGTTCGGTGAATCTGAATACTCGTCAATTGAGTATCCGGGATGGAGCGACGGTGACGGTTTTGGCTAGGGGAACGGGACGGGCTGGTAATATCAATGTGGTAGCAGATACGATCGCCCTTGACAACAAAAGCCGCATTGATGGTACTACTGTCTCCGGTACGGGAGCGAATATTAACCTACAAGCCCAAAGCATCCAGTTGCGACGCGGAAGTCGAATCACTACGGATGCGGGTACTTCCGAGGGCGGAAATATTAACTTACGGAGCGATATTTTGGTGGCTCTCCCAGGGGAAAATAGCGATATCACGGCTAATGCGCGATCGGCTCAAGGTGGCCGTGTTAATGTGAATGTACCTAATGTCTTCGGCTTTCGGGCTGTGGGGCGCGAAGAGGTGAGAAGCAGTTTGGGTTTGACAGATGCTCAATTTGCCCAGTTACAGGTAAGTCCAACTTCTTTGATTTCTACTAGCGACATTGCGGCGATTTCCCAAACCGGAGGCCCGGCTTTGCAAGGAACCGTAACGTTTAGCTCTTCTGGGGTGAATCCTGCTCAAGGGTTAGTGGAATTGCCACAGAATGTTACCAATTCGGCGCAGTTAATTGTGGCAAATCCCTGTATCCAGGCCGCAGAAAACGCATTTACTGTAACTGGTAAAGGGGGAGTGCCGCCCAGTCCTAATGATAGTCTCAGTAGTGAATCTGTACCGTTTGCGTGGGTGGAGTTTTCTGAAGGAAGAGGGAGCCTCCCCAACCCCCCCCAAGGAAGTAGAACCTCTCCCAACTCCCCCCAAGGGGGGAATGAAGAAGGGAAGAGGAAAGAAGTTATTCCGGCTCAAGGTTGGGTGATCAATCCTTCTGGGGATGTGACCCTTGTTGGCTACAATTCTGGTGATACTACTTCACGGAAGCCTCGGCAGAATCCTGTTTGTTTGCCTCATTGAAAGTGTGTTTTTTAACCGCAGATGTAGGCGGATAAACGCGGATAAACGCAGATACAAGAAGATATATTTATGAATTTTACCCGATCGCTCCGTCAAGCAATTCTGTTATTTCTAATTTCCTGTTTGCTGACAATTTCTATTCCTCCGGTATTTGCTCAAGTTCAGTCTACAGATGGGATGCAGTTGGTTCGACAAGCTCGCAATTTGTACAATTCGGAACGGTTTTTGGAGGTTGTGCCGTTGTTACAGCAAGCAGTGGTGGTGTTTGAACTCAAAGGGGAAAATCTGAATCGAGCCACGGCTTTGAGCAATTTGGCTGCAAGTTTTGGACAACTAACTGAGTGGGAGCAAGCTGAAATTGCGGTCAATTTGAGTTTGTCGGTGGTGCGTCAGTTGCCGAAAACGATTGAACAGCAGGGGATTTTGGGTCAAAGTCTGAATGTTCAAGGACAACTGCAATTGGAACGGGGACGGACTCAGGAGGCGATCGATATTTGGACTGAATCTGCTAAAGTGTTTGAGCAAATTGATGCTAAAGACCAGTTGTTTCAAGTTCAAATTAATCAAAGTCTGGCTTGGGAAAGTCTGGGACTTTATCCGAGATCTTGCAAGCTTTTGTTGGGTTCTTTTAAGTTGGAAAACAAAACTTGTGAGGTGTCAAATGCTAGTTTGGTAAGTTTGAAAAGTCAGCAGATTGCTCCTGAAAATGTTCGAGGAATTAATGCTTTGGGTAGGGTGCTGCGGGTTTTGGGGAAACTGGATCGATCGCAGGAGATACTTTTAGTCGGACTTGAATCTGCTGGAAAATTGGGACTTAGGCAGGAGGAGGCTCAATTTTATCTCAATCTGGGTAATACGGAACGGGCTAAAAGTAATAAACCTGGTTTAACTCCTCAACAGCGGGCAGAGTTGGAGCGATCGGCTCTTTCGTATTATGCTCGATCGGCAGAGATGAGCCTGGGAGCATCGCCCCTAGGGATGCAGGCGAAGTTGAACCAGTTGAGTCTATTGGCTGATGGCGAAAATTGGTCGGAAGCAGGGGTTTTGTGGCGATCAATCCAACCTCAAGTTGCTCAATTTCCGTCGAATCGTGCGGGACTTTATGCTCGAATTAATCTAGCAGAAAGCTTGATCAAATTGGAGAAGTTTCCGATCGCCACTCCGGGTTTGAGTCAGATTGACAAAATGCTCTCCGAAGCTTTGGAACCAGCAAAAAGTTTGGGCGACAAGCGCATACAAGCTTATATCCTAGGAACTCGTGGGAAGCTGTACGAACTC
>JAYTZD010000600.1:0-2459 GCA_043742065.1 Oscillatoriales bacterium | reverse complement strand
GTCCCTACCCAAAATAATCTTGTAGGGACACGGCACTGCCGTCTCCTCATTTTGGCTGCTAATAATTTCGATGCAGGCGGATTTGATGTTATCCGATCGCCCTTAGCATTTGCCCATCTCTACAATAAAGAAGTCTGATTTTCTTCCGACTCCAGGGTGGTCTTAAATCCCCCTGCTGGTGTCCACAGGAGCGCTCCATCCCTTCCCGTCCAGAAAATTTGAGTTTTGGTTTTTTGAAGTTGTACTGCGGTTTCTGGGTCGATTTCGTCAGCAGAGGCGATCGCCACTTTTGGCCCAACGGCTGTCAATAACTCCGGTATCAGGGTTTTCCCCGACCACCACAGCACTTGAGCTGGCTTCAGAGTTCCCGTTGCTACTAATTTTTGTTGGGCTTCGGGTGCGATGTCACCAAGCATCAACCAAGTTCGCTCACCCACGAGCAATTGTATCACCGGGATTTCCGCATTCACAAACTGCAACTGCACAGAGTCCAGATTAATTGTACTATTAGTTTCTAAAGGAAAGTAAACTCCTTGGCGAGACTGCACTGCTGTCATCAATTCCTGATGACTACCAGAGTCGATTTGTGTTGAAACATTGTTATCATAAAATGCTTTAATTGGCAAGCGTTCTAATAATTTTCCCCAGCCTGCGTTTAAACCTAAATGAGGATGGGTGGCGATCGCACTATTCACAGAATTTACTCCTTGCTGCTGCAAAAAAGGCAATACTATAAACCTGACTGTATTTTCATCACCACTATTAATTAGTGCTACTTTTCCCCGCTCTTGAATTACCAAAACAGGTTCTCTCGGTGTCGCCAGCAAAGTAACTTGAAATAAAGATGCCTGACTGTGCCAAGCTGGTAAAACGATGATGCTAATTCCCGCCACCATCGCCAGCGGTAAAATTGCAGCAGATGAAACCCGTAGCGCAATAACTCGGCTTTTCCCTTTCTTCCCTCTTCCCTTTCCTTGATTCTTGTCTTTTCCTAATTCCTGTTTCCCTCTTCTATCTTCCTGTTTCCCTTTTCCCTCGGACTTTTTCCTTCTATCCGTTACATCCGTTAAATCCGCTACAGAATCCGTTGCCGAACTTCCCCCCACCCAAACCCAGCAAATTAAACTATAAAGTGCAATTAGCTGAAACTCCGATACAGTGCCAACAGCTACCGAATTACCGGGTAACTGGGAGAAATATTGTGCGATCGCAATTAACCACTTTGCTGGATAATCTAGCAGTTGCGCCAACCCACTACCAGCCGGCGGAAAAATCAATCCAGCTAAAGCACTAATCATCCCACCAATACTCAAAATCCACAGTAAAGGAGCCGCAATAATATTGACAAAAATGCTGTAAGGAGATACCACATTAAAAACGTAAAGTAGCAGCGGTAATACCCAAACTGAAGCAGCGATGGGAATCACAAAGATAGAAGCAATTGCTGGTGGCATCCAGTCCAGTTTTGCCATCAGTGGCGGCGATGTAACTATCAATCCCAAAGTTGCTAAAAAACTTAATTGAAAACCTAAATCCCAAATCCATAAAGGGTTAACTAGCAGCAAAATAATCGCAGCTATTAACAGCAATCCCAGCGGCTTAACTTCTCGCTTCAACACCAAAGCAAATAGCGTCCCAAATCCCATTAAAGCCGCACGACAGACTGAAGCTTCAAAGCCAGTTAATCCAACCAACAAAAATAAAGCACCGACACCAAAACTAAATTGTAACTGTTTGGAAAAACCTCTGGTTAAAGCCAGAACTAAAGCCAAAACCATAGAAACTTGAGTGCCCGAAGCTGCGATCGCATGAGCTAATCCAACTTGCACAAAATAGTCGCGGATATAGTAAGGTAGGTCTACTGCTTGTTTGCCCAGGGCGATCGCACTAATTAACGGGCCTTCAGGAACATTTAAGTATAATAGTTGCGATCGGACAATCCGCTGTCGCATCGCTTGAATTTTCGATAGGGGCATTCCGCTTGACTCGGAGAAAGCCGCAGTTTGGTTGTCACCTCGGTTCACATCGGCGATCGCATTTTTTGTCGTCCAGTCAATTTGCCGCCCCTTCAGCCCCGCAAAAGCCCCCGATCTGGCTAAATATGCAGCAAAATCAAAGGCCCCCGGATTCGAGGGCGGCTGTGGTTTGTACAAAGAACCTACCACGGCGATCGTATTGTCTTCGTACAAGCCCGTTGCTTGCAACAAGGGTACTGTGACGTAAAGTTGACCGGATACTTCCCGATTGACAACTACTCCTCCCTCACCGCCATTAATTTCGCTAACTAGATTGGTTTCTAGCCAAAATTGCGATCGGCCCGATCGAGTCAACCGTGGTGTGCTGACAACTCTACCGCGCACTGTCACGGCGATTTCTTGAGTATTGCCAACCGCCGGAATCAATTTGCTGATATCATTAATTGCTGGTACTGGCGATCGCATTTGAAAATAAAAGCTAGC
>JAYTZD010000599.1:0-9805 GCA_043742065.1 Oscillatoriales bacterium | reverse complement strand
GACACGGCACTGCCGTCTCCTCATTTTGGCTGGGATTTTGAGTTCTTTCGGTAATTATACTGATTGACAAATACAATTATGTCTTAACTTGTGACGAATGGATGAACACTGATTAATATCAATTTCGGTTGTACTGTCAGTGATTGTTTACTGCTTGAACAATACTGATTTAACCGGAAACTATATGATTGGGAAAAACGATCGGGAATTTTTCCGGATCGAGGCTATTGAGGATGATAGTTAAGTATCTAGAGTAAATAGGTGCAAGCAATTACAAGATTTGATCAGGGGCAGAAAAGCCTTCAGATGCTTATTGGGCAAGCGTTTTTACTTGATTTATTTCCACCTATTTATGAAGAAATTTTTTTAGCAGTGACCGATCGCTATCAAGAAAGCCCAACCTTGAGTTTTCAGTTGCTTCTAATCCTTAATTACTCATCATCACAAGAAAAACTATGGCTACTGCCTTCAATGGTTCTTTGGGTCAAACCACTAATTTCAGCACTATCAATGACTTGATTGCAAAATGGGCGACTGCTGCCCGAAATAAAGGCATCAAACTGTCTGGAATAGGTTTTGATGGCGCGGAAACTGACTATGATAATCTTACCGCGATCAACAATCTCACTTTGGCAACGAACGAAAACCCGAAAAGCTGGCAGAGTTATGGCAATGCCGCTGGTATTGGTGTCCCAGCTTCTTATGCTGGTTGGTTCACCGATGTGAATAAAATTCGGGCGGAAATCAACCATGACCCCAACACCAATCTATCTCAGGCGTTGAAGGTGAAATGGGCAGATAACCAAGATGTGACTAGCGCCACGATCGATCTAAGTGCATTGAGTCGCAAATCAGCTTTAGGAGTGGGCGATCAAGGTAATGAAGTTGGTCTCCTACAAGTATTCAATAATGGGGTTTTGGTACCGACTAGCAATTTTACTTTCACTCGCCTCGATGGTACGATCGCTCCAAAACCCACTTCCTCTTTAGATGGAGTGACTTTTACAGGCGATCGTACCGATGGCAATTTCAAATTTAATATACAAGCAAAGCCTTCCACCGGCGCTACTTTTGACGAACTACGGTTCTCTGCCAAAGCCTATGATAGCGCCAGCGCCACCGCTGCCTACCTCGCCACCCCCTTCAAAGACGATAGTTCCGACTACCTAGTGCGGAACATTCAATATCAAGGCGTTGATGTGACGCCAACCCCAATCCCTCCAAGTGTCTTCCAATTCCAGCAAGGAAGTTACACAGTGGATGAAGGAGGCGTGGCGACGATTAACGTGACTCGCACAGGTGGTACGGCGGCTGCATCGATTAACTACGAGACTGTTAACGGTTCCGCAAGTGCTACCGGGACAGCACCCGATTACACTGTGGCGGCGGGGGCGTTGAATTTTGCTGCGGGGCAAACTAGCGCTAGTTTCACGGTGAGGGCTTTGAACGATTTACTTTTTGAATCGCCGGAAACGGTGAGTTTGGTGCTTAGCGGTGGCAATATCGGCAGTAATCCGTCTATTTTGACGATTAATAATGTGGTGCCAACTCCTACGCCAACCCCGATTTCGACACCCGGTCAAAACACGTTTTTCTTCAGTGCAGCTACTTACAGCGTCAATGAGGGTAACACTGCACCGATTACGATTAATCGCAGTGGCGATCTTTCGATACCGGCTACGATTTTGTTCACCACTGGTGATGGTACTGCTTTGGGTTCTCAACCGGATTACATTGGTGTGGTTCAACCGGTCACTTTTGCACCTGGACAAGCTAGCGCACAAGTTCCGGTTCAAACTTTATTTGACAGCTTCACAGAGCCTAATGAAACTGTGAATTTGTTCTTAAGTGGTGGCACTTTGGCTAGTCCATCAACGGCGGTTTTGAGTATTGTTGATACTACTGCTGTGCCTCCGACTTTATTCTCTTACGGCTCGTCTCCTGGTGCTATTGCTGATGGTGGTGCTGGAACTTTTACGATTAATCGAACTGGCAATACTGCGGTTTCGGCTTCCATCGACTTTTTGATTGTTGCTCCTGGTGGCGGTCAACCCTTGAACAATATAGACTTCAGCATTGCCGGTGCATCTGCTCTGAATCCGAATGGTGGTTCAGTGAGCTTTAATCCTGGTCAAACTAGCGTTAGTCTGACGATGAATAATCCTGTTGGTTTGACTGGTGGGGTGGTGAATTTAGGCTTTGGTGCTGGTCCGATCGGGGCTCGACCATCGACTGCAATTACTCTGCTTTAGGGCTGTTATATTAATTCCGGTTGTACCGGAATTATGATGAGCCGAAATTAGGACACGGCAGTGCCGTGTCCTACAATATTATTATGAGAAAGAAATTAGGACACGGCAGTGCCGTGTCCCTACAATATTATTATGAGAAAGAAATTAGGAGACGGCACTGCCGTCTCCCTACGCCAGATTAATTGTAGGGAAACGGCACTGCCGTCTCCCTATTCTATTCTCTCAATTATGCTAAAGTTTTGTGGCCCGATCGCACTAACTGACACTCCACTCAAAGCAGCCAGAATCTGACCTGTATTGGCAATCTTAATTAAGATAGAATTATTTTTTTGGATGATGCTGAGGCGATCGAACTTCAAGCCATTTGTTAAAACTAGCAAGTCTTCGCCTTTGGTAAAATCAGTAATTACATCACTACCTTTTGCTGGATTCAACACAAAGTAATCGCGGCCGATTCCACCTTGCAGCGTATCGTTTCCTAAATCTCCCATCAACCAATCATCGCCAATTCCGCCAATTAAAGTATCGTCACCTTTGCCGCCATAAAGACTATCATTGCCTTCGCCGCCACACAGTTTATCTGTATCATCATTGCCAAAAATTAAGTCATTGCCACTATCGCCGCAAAGGTCATCTTTTTGACCGTTAGTATCTGCTACAATCTTATCAATATCTCCAAAAATTGTATCATCGCCGTCGCCAGCGCAGATGGTGTCATTTCCCAAATCTCCAA
Source organism: Oscillatoriales bacterium (assembly GCA_043742065.1). Classification (GTDB taxonomy): domain Bacteria; phylum Cyanobacteriota; class Cyanobacteriia; order Cyanobacteriales; family Microcoleaceae; genus Microcoleus. Next base: position 6,820 of record JAYTZD010000599.1, on the reverse strand, counting down.
ACAGCAAATCATCGCCGGAATCGCCAAAAATTAGATCGTTATCTTTGCCGCCATGTAGGATATCATTATCCTCGCCTCCCGAAAGAGTGTCTTCGCCTTCTTGTCCGTGCAAAATGTCGTTTCCCCGATCGCCAAATAGCAAATCTAGTCCAGTTAAATCGCCATCAGACGAGTCGGAAGTGCCACCAAATAGGGTATCGTTACCGTCGTCACCAAGTACAGTATCATTGCCTTTATCGCCCCAAACTAAGTCGTTGTCTTTACCTGCGATCGTCAAATCATGATCTTTTCCAGCATAAATAATATCATTGCCAGCATGACCGATGATGTAGTCGTCGTTTTCGTTGCCAAATATGGTGTCACTGTCTATATCCGCGCCGACAGAAATGCTGCTGGCTAAGCCACCATAGATATTGTCGCTACCTTCGAGTCCAATTAGCCAGTCGCTACCGTTGAAACCGTTGATACTGTCGTTAAGATTGTTGCCGGTTAAGGTATCTTTACCGTTAGTACCGTTGAGAGTATTTTGAGTAATATTGGGTATTGGAATGGAAGTGCGATCGGGTATGATTGTGCGATCGCAAATACAGTCTTCGATCGGGTAAAAAATGGGTGAAGGTGTTGGCGTGATGCTTGGTGTTGGAGATGGTATTGCGATCGCTATTTGACTTGGCGCAGAAGTTGGAGTTGGAGTCGGAGTTTCCCCAGGAGTTGGAATCGAAATTGCAGTCGGAGTCGGAGTTTCCGCAGGAGTTGGAGTCGAAATTGCAGTCGGAGTCGGAGTTGGCGCAGGAGTTGGAGTCGGAATTGTAGTCGGAGTCGGAGTTTCCGCAGGAGTTGGAGTCGGAATTGAAATCGGAATTGGAGTTGGAATCGGAATTGCAGTCGGAGTCGGAATCGGAATCGGAATCGGAGTTGGAATCGGAATCGGAATCGGAATCGGAGTTGGAATCAGAGTTGGAATCAGAGTTGGAGTTGGAGTTGAAATCGGAGTCGGAATCGAAGTCGGAGTCGGAATTGGAATCGGAGTTGGAATTGGAATCGGAGTTGGAGTTGGAATCGAAGTTGGAGTCGGAATCGAAGTCGGAGTTGGAATCGGAGTTGGAATCGAAGTCGGAATCGGAGTTGGAATTGGTGTCGGAATTGAAATCGGAATCGGAATTGGTGTCGTATCTACAATAGTCAAAATAGCCGTCGAAATCGTTCCCAACTCAGCGCCATTAGTAGGAGAAATCAATCTCAGATTGACAGTTTCATTGCCTTCTACTAAGGTGTCATCAATAATTGGAATAGTGAAAGTTTTACTGGTTTCGCCGATCGCAAAAATCAACGTCCCCGATGTCGCAGTATAATCGCTACCAGCATTCGCACTGCCATTACTTGTGCTGTAGCTGACATCCGCAGCGACATTAGCAGCCTCGGTGCGAGTCACAGTAATTGTGGCAGAAGTACCGTTTTCAGTGACGCTGTAATTGGCGGTACTAAAGTTAAATGTACTGGGATTGTTTACATTAATTACAAATGTCTGGTTTGCGGAAGTATCGACGCCGTTGTTAGCTGTACCGCCGTTATCTTTGAGGTTTAAACTAATAGTAGCACTGCCGATCGCACCTATTGCAGGTGTAAAGGTCAATTGTCCCAAAGAGTCGATCGCAGGTAATACACTAAACAAACCAGTATTGTCATTCCCCACCACTTGAAAGTTTACGGTTTGTGCCGACTCGTTAGCGGGGCCTGGAGAAATGGCTGTAGCCCATCCAGCAACGGTTTGCGGGCCTGCGTTGCGATTGAGAGTGCGATCGACCCCTTTGACAAACGAGGGTGCGTCGTTGACTGGATTAACTGCGATCGACGATGCGATCGCATTAGTGCTAAACGGAGTTGTTCCTCCAGTAACAGAAGCATTGACACCCGTTGTACCGCTAGCAACTCCGTTACTTCCATCCCACGCCCGAAACCTAATTGTCGGTTCGTTTCCGGGGGTGCTGTAATAGTCTGCGTTAGGTACAAAACGGACTCTCGGATTTGATCGATTTTGCCAGAAAACTTGCGTTAGGTTGATGTTAGCCTTCGCCTCAGTAGCATTGTCGCCGAGGAATAGAAAGTTGGGAGTTTCGTAAGGATCGATCGCGCCGCTAAATGCCGAATAATCTCGCAGCGGGCCTCTTAATTCGGAAACCCCGCCAAACATCGGGCTGCCGTCGTTAACCTCGCTCAAAAGAGAGTAACTGTCACCTTGAATGCTGAGAGTGTAGTTAGTAGCGCGATTAATGTTGTAAGCAATATTTTCGGCAGGCAGAAATAAGCCGTTGGCTTGCCCGCCCGGGTTGGGAGTAATGCCGTCTCCTTTTGCAAATATTCTGCCGGAAGTTGCAGATAGCTGTTGGAAACCGATTTCAATTGCTTTGCGATCGCTCGTAACGACAACAATGCTAAAACCCGATTCATTCGGATTAGTGCGCGATTCTGAAATAATTTGAAGATTAAAAGATATTTCAAATCCAACACTGACAGAACCTGCATTCCTATCCAGTAGTGGAAATGATGAATTTAAAGGAGTTCCCAAAGCCGTGTGGCTGCTGTATCCAGCATAGATACTCTCGGCAGCACTGCTGTTTAAATTAGCTCCATTACCGCTCAATATTTCTGAAGCAGTAGAAGCAGGAGAAGCCGCATTTAAGTTTGTCAAATTCAGCCAACCTTGAGGGCTGGGAGTATTGCCAACTAAGCCATTATAAAGAAAAGTCGGGCCTAGTACAGTTGCTGAAGTCTCAGAAACATTGCCGAAATCTGTCCAATTATTGTCGCCGTTAGTTGAAAATTGCCAATTGCCGTTAGTATTGTCAACTCCCGTGACTGCCATACCGAAAGGATATCCATTAGGATCGCTTACCACATCGTAAAGATAGGCATAAATATTAATTCCCCTGTTATTTGCATTGGGCAAGTCTTCCCTCATGAATAATGGTATGGGATAGACAGAAGTATCCAAAATAGGAGCGCTGTTTGCCTGCGGATTGCGGAGGCTGTTAATATAAATAGTGTTAATTCCGCCGTTGGGCAAACCGATGGAACCCGGACTGTTGACAGCATAATTAGCAGTTTTGTTGACACCGCCCAGAGCGCTGGAAAATTCGACATTACGCCCGTTGCTTGGTGCTGGAACTTGCACCTTAGCTGCACTCCCGAATGCTCCGTGGGTTCCGGTTCCGGCGCTCCTCCAGGCGATCGAATCTACTGTATCGGTAGTTGTAGTGCTAGCATTATCAACATAAACAACATCAGAAGCTGCCAAATTCCAATCAAAATTTCCCGCCGGAAGCAGCTTTGTTAAAAAATTACCTTCGGGACTCAATCGAAGGTTCCAATCGCTATTTGTTCCCGACGGTGTAGGATTGTAGAAAATCTCTTGATTAGCAGGCGAACCGCCGATCGCAATTATTGTTCCTGCTTTAAAAACAGGCGCAATACTCGCCATATTCGTAAATCGGTAAGCTGAATATTTTGCTAATGTTGGAGCAGTTGAATCCCCCACAAAATAGCTCTGAAGCTGAGTTGCACTTATATCTTCAGTCAGCAGTAACTCTGCATACTCGTTGCCTGTAATGTCTCCCGTAGCCCGCCGGAATTCATTGATGATGATCTGTCCCATATAGATGCACCTAAATTTCACATAAAAACGATGTTTTATCTGCCAACCACTGCCGCCTTATGACTAGCAACTAAATTTATTTTTGCAACTCTTTACGTGATTATACTGAGGCACATTCAGAAATTGGTGTTAAATATGATATTAAATCATAGATGTACTGATGAGCTGTGTCAAGCACAATCTTAAAATAGCTAAGCGGAGGACACGGCAGTGCCGTGTCCCTACGCCAGATTAATTGTAGGGACTAAGGTCAAGCGGTGTCCTCGGTTGCTTAAATTATGGTAAAGTCCTGCTGCCCGATCGCACTTACTCCATTCAAAACAGCCAAAAGTTCCCCAGTATTAGCTATCTTGATCAAAGTTGCACTGTTTTGTTGAATGAAACTGAGCCGATCGACACTCAAGCCTCCTGTTAAAATCAGCACATCTTCGCCTTTTGTAAAATCAGTAATTACATCGCTACCTTGTCCCGGCGTTAAGATAAAGTAATCGCGGCCGCTTCCGCCTTGCAGCGTATCGTTTCCTAAATCTCCAATCAGCCAATCATCGCCTATTCCGCCGGCCACAGAATCGTCACCTTTGCCGCCGTAAATAGTATCATTGCCACGATCGCCACACAGTTCGTCAAAACTGCCATTGCCAAACATCAAATCATTACCTTCCCCGCCACACAAAGAATCTGGTTCGCCGTTAAGCCCGATCGCACTATCTCCCAGAATCGTATCGTTGCCGCCGCCGCCGCAAATGCGATCACTGCCGCGATCGCCCAACAGCCGATCGTCCCCAGTACCCCCCTCCAGAACATCATCGCCCTTGCCGCCATAAACCGTATCATCGCCCTCTCCACCACTGAGACTATCCGCAGCATCTCCTCCGTTCAAAAAGTCATTTCCCTCGCCACCAAACAGCAAATCGCGTCCAGTCGAGTCGGGGTTAGACGGGTCAAAAGTGCCTCCAAACAAGCAGTCGTTACCTTGATGTCCAACCAAAGTATCATTGCCCTTGTCGCCCCAAATCAAGTCATCGTCTTTGCCGCCGATCGCCACATCATCGCCCTTACCGCCGAAAATGAGATCGTCGCCCGCATTCCCATTGAGGTAATCATTGCCATTGCCGCCAGACAGCAAGTCATCGTCTGCATCTGTGCCAATCGGGACATCGCTGGGGAATCCGCCGTAAATATTATCATTGCCCCTTTGACCTAACAGTATGTCGTCGCCGTTAAAACCGTTGATAGCATCGTTGAGATTGCTACCAATCAGGAAGTCGTCGCCATTAGTGCCGTTGAAAGTGCGATCGACTGAATTCGGGCCAGGAATTGAACTGATCGCGGGTAGGGTAATTTCTTCGCAACTGCAATCGCGATCGGCTGGAGTTGCAGTCGGAGTCGGAGTTGGAGTTGGAGTTTCTGTCGGAGTCGGACTTGTCGGAGTCGGACTTGTCGGAGTTGGACTTGTTGGAGTCGGACTTGTTGGAGTTGGACTTGTCGGAGTCGGACTTGTCGGAGTCGGACTTGTTGGAGTCGGACTTGTTGGAGGGTTATTTACAATAATGGTCGCCGTAGCGACCGCAGAATCAGCATTCCCGTCATTAGCTTTGTAGGTAAAAGAGTCTGTCCCTGCAAAACCAGCATTCGGAGTGTAACCGAAGGAACCGTTAGCATTGAGGACGATCGCACCTTTAGTCGGCCCTGCCACCAGAATCGCAGTTAGCGGGTCATTTTCCGGGTCTGTGTCGTTGATTAAGACTCCCGGCCCTGCCACATTGAGGAGGGTATTATTAGGGGTGGTGTAATTGTCAGGCTGTGCGATCGGCAAACTATTCGTCACATCAATACTCACCGTAGCCGGGACAGTCGCAGCCCCGTCGCTAGCGCTGTAGGTGAAGGTATCAATTCCGACAAAGCCTGGATTGGGAGTGTAAGTGAAGTTGCCGAAGGCATCGAACAAAGAGAGTTTACCGTTGCTAGGCCCTTTGACAACAGTGGCAGTCAATTTGTCCAAAAAGTCGCTGTCGGTGTCGTTGCTTAAGACGGGTGGAATTCCGGCGAGAAGTTGATCGTGCAGAACTTTATAGTTGTCGGGATTGGCGATCGGCAAACTATTCGTCACATCAATACTCACCGTCGCGGGGACAGTCGCAGCCCCGTCGCTAGCGCTGTAAGTGAAGGTATCAATTCCGACAAAGCCTGGGTTAGGAGTGTAAGTGAAGTTGCCCAAGGCATCGAACAAAGAGAGTTTACCGTTGCTAGGGCCTTTGACTAAGGTGGCAGTCAACTTGTCCAAAATGTCGCTGTCGGTGTCGTTGCTTAAGACGGTTGGAATTCCGGGGAGAATTTGATCGTGCAGAACTTTATAGTTGTCGGGATTTGCTGTGGGCGGGTCGTTGACCGGATTAACAGTAATTGTTGCTATCTCGGATACCGTACTGAAAGCTGCTAACCCCCCGATGCTGCTAGCAGTCGAAAAATCAGCCGTCCCACCATTCGTGAGGATAGTACCGCTAGAGTTTGTTGTCGTTCCATCCCATGCCTGATAAGTGATATTGGCACTGCCGTTGTAGTTAGCATTCGGAACAAAGCGGATGCTGGCATTGCCTGCTAGCAGTCTCGCTGCTGCTGTTGACGGCGTGCCGAATGGCGTCCAAGTCGCACCGCTATTAATTGAATATTGCCAACTGCCGTTAGTATTGTCTGTCGCCGTGACAGCAATTCCTTGAGTGTCGGCGGTGTCGAGATCTGTAACAGCACCTGCAATTAAAGCAGAAACTAAGGTGCTAGTGTTGCTAGCAGAAGGTACATCTTCGTTAATTGCTGTTAGTGTCGGCGAACCGCTGTTGTTGAGTACAGGTGCGTTGTTGGCTGCAAACGCTGCGAATGCGGTGGGAATGAAAAAATTGTTGTCGCTGACCAAAATCAGCGTTCGCTTCCCAGTTGCCGTCTGAGAAGGCCCAAATGTCATCCCTTCAAAATTGTTGACCGGAAAGCCTGAAGTGTTTGGGAAATCAGCAATCAGAGTTTTCGATACTGGTGTAATTCCAGCCAAACCAGAAGCAATCAAGCCAGTATTGGTTTGAATATCAGTCGCACCGTTTAAAGAAATTTGATAAAGCTTCAAATCGCCTGAAGCCGGCGGCCCCGGATTGAAAAAACGTTCGAGAACCAGCAGCG
>JAYTZD010000598.1:0-1079 GCA_043742065.1 Oscillatoriales bacterium | reverse complement strand
GCGATCGCATCAGCCGCCCCAGCCGTGTCCCCAGTCAACATGATCACCCGCAATCCCATCGCCCGCAAACGATCCACCGTCGCCTTAGCATCCAGCCTCAGAGTATCTTTTAGCCCGATTACCCCCAGCAAAACGCCATCACAAGCCACGTAAACCGCAGTTTTGCCTTGACAAGACCCCGAAAATTCCGTGGCAATAGCGACTCCCTGCTGCGTCATCCACTCAGCATTCCCCGCGAACACTCGCCGGCCCTCCACCACAGCCGAAACCCCTAATCCCGGTTCCGTGTAGAAATCCTCAGCAGCCAGCAGCGGCAAAGCTTGTTTTTGGGCTTCCAGCAAAATCGCTGCGGCTATGGGATGACAAGAACCTCTTTCGACAGCCGCCGCAATTTGCAAAAGTTTTGAATCAATTGCAGAACAGGCATCTTGCCTGTTGTTGCTAACCTTAATATCTGAACTCATATCCAACCCAGAACTCTCAAAAATCGGCAAATAATCTGTGAGTGTGAGAATTCCTGTAGTCAAAGTACCAGTTTTGTCAAAAACCACCGTATCTAACTGATGTACCCGTTCCAAAACATCACCACCGCGAATCAAAAGTCCCCGTTCCGCGCCGATACCAGAACCAACTAAAATTGCAGTTGGGGTAGCAAGTCCCAGGGCACAAGGACAAGCGATGACTAAAACTGCGATCGCCAATTTCAAACTCAATAATAAAGGTAATTGGGAATGGGTAATTGGGAATGGGTAATTGGGAATGGGTAATTGGGAATGGGTAATTGGGAATGGGTAATTGGGAATGGCCCCATGCCCCATGTTCATTGCCCCGTCTGTTAAAAGTATGGATGGCCAAAGATGAGTTCCAGCAAAATACCAAAATAGGAAAGTTAAAACCGATATCGCCATTACCCCATAGACAAAATATCCTGCGACAGTATCAGCCAAATTTTGAATCGGCGCTTTGCGAGTTTGGGCTGCTTCCACCAAAGCCACCATTTGGGCTACAGTTGTTTCCTTGCCGGTGCGAGTTGCCCGAATCACAATTACCCCAGATTGATTGATAGTTCCCGCCGCGAC
>JAYTZD010000597.1:0-42479 GCA_043742065.1 Oscillatoriales bacterium | reverse complement strand
TATTGAGGTGGTCTTTTGCCTCCTCAATAAAGTAGCCCATAATCCTCTGTTGTTGTTCCGGCAGCATATTTTTTTCCTTAATTTTAATCGTTATTGTAAGTAGGTCTATTTTAGTAGCCTTAGAGAAGGTCTCTGTAAATCTCTCCCCTGGACAACAGAATAATCTGACTGCGAGATATGGCAAATGTCCTAGCTATTTCTGCTTTCGACATCCCCTCATCTAAAAGATAGCGAATCTGCTGCACCTGTTCGGGTTTTAGTTTCCGGGTAGGACATATATTGCCAGGAACGAAAGGAAAGCGGTTTTTTTCTATAGCATCGCGGGAGTTATCGGCGGGAGTTCCTTCCCACCTTAAATGCGGCAAGGGGGCGGACGCTGTACCTGAAAGGTCAGCGTCTGGAGAATTGGCACCAGCAAATAAACTGAGCGACAGCGAATCATCATTTGAATTGATAGTCATAGCCGTCAGCCTTGTGAATGGTTTTCAAATATTTCGGATGTACATCAAAACTTTTACTACACACAGTTAACTTGAAGTTGGGTTTGAATCGAATAGCAATTCGCCCAGTGTAAGTTCCTGCATACTTCCCATTGGGGACATTAGCTTTTACTAAGTCTCCGGTTTGGAATCCCATAAATAACTTCTGCGCTGGGGTGTGACGAATGGGAAAGCCATAACGGTCAGTACCGCAACGCTGTCTTCTCCCGTGTCCTCTGGCTTTAACTACTAGCGGCTTAATTCCCTTGAGTAGTAATTGACTCGGAGTTGACTCGCCAACACAGGCTGCATCAGCCCAGTGGGTTTTCTCAATCCCTCTGGTTTGGCGATTGAACTTAGTTCTACCTCCTGAACCGACTTCTACAGGCAAGCCAGTTAACTGAAGCCTTCGGTATAATTCCCAACGAGTAGTATTAACCGCTGCTGCATCTTTAAGCGGTGTTTTGGATTGAGCCAATATTCGCCTAAGAACTTCGGGTTTCTTTTTTAAGAACTCCTCAACAGGTTTATTCCCCTTGGATTGGTTACAGGAATGACAACTAAGACAGAGGTTACTGACTCGGTTAGAACCACCCTTGCTTTTGGCGAGGATGTGTTCTATTTCAAAAGGGACATTCTCAGCGCCGCAGTAGGCACATTTCCTGCCCCATTTTTGAAGTAAATACTCCTTAACTTCAAACCCAAATAGCTCACCACGCTGGTATTCAATCCCACTAATCTCAGGATTTTGCATTTGTTGTAAATCAAATCGAACTAGCTCTTGAGAGATGGCAGTAATTGGACAAATTTTCCTAATTCGCCTCACCCAAGTTTCGATATTGGCAATCCGGCTTTCTAGGGATGGTGGTAGCCAGCCAACCTTACGACTTCTGTTTAAAATACGAGGCTTCCGGTAACGAGTTTTACGATGACGGCGACCTCTTCTTAATGCTCTACGGGATGCAAGAGAATCTTTAATTTGCTGTCCTCTGTGAGAGATTTCTAAGGCGTTGGTAACGCGCCCTGTCTCTTCTTGAACAACGACAATCCCGCTCGTTTTACTACCAGGGTCAATCTTGATTCTGTGAGAATGTGTTGTAGATTCCTCAACGATTCTATCTGGCAACACAATAGTAAATGGGTAGCATTTGAATACTTTAGCCCTCCCTTTTTTGATGAGTTCTCTTGCCCTTGCTGGATGGCACGGATCAAGAGGTTTCAGATTTTTATCTAGAACAAAAATTCGCATTACTTTGAACTCTCAACTTACGTTGGTATGGTTTGCCTCGCCAATGTTATAAGAGCTTTTTAAGTCTGAAGCACTGGTTTTTCCCTATAGCCTGTTTAACTTCAGACGACAGAGCCTAGAACTGGCACGTATTCTAGGGTGTCTTGACTCAAATAACGGAGTCCCTATTAGGAACTAAAGCTGGTCAACAAGGCTTACAGTTTCCTGCAAGCCTACACTGTACTCTTAGTCAGTGTAGGTAGTTGACAACCGCGATCGTCGTAACTATGGCAACAAAAGTATTCTTGCCTAATCGAACGACCCAAGCTATTTTCCAATACTAAACGGTGAACTGTAAGCGTTTTCCATTCACCGTCAATCTTAAGTCTTTTGTTGGCATAGCCCCTGCTATTTTTTGATAGAGTAGAGATAATACAGCCCGTCGGCTGAATTTCTCCAAATATACCAGGAATTACCTCTACTATATTATCGTCCATCTGTACGACTCCTAGTTTGTTTAGGTGCTGGATTGGCATCCCCGCAGTCGTTTCAAGGCTGCGAGGTTGCTTTTTACCTTTCATTATTGCCATGCTAATGTGCTTGTAAATCAGCAAGTAAAAAAAGCATTAAACAATCAATTATTGTCTTTCTGCTGTTTCCACTCGGAACCTTTCCACCGATGTCAAAAGGTCGCGAGCAACGCCTACCAAATTTTGCAAAGCACCGGAAACTCGCTGTGCTTCTTGGGACGTTTCCTGAGCAGTTAACTCGACAGCTTGCATCACACTTGCGACCGAGCGAGCTGTTTCATTCTGTTCTACAGTGTCCGCCGTAATCGATCGCACTAACACGTCAATTCGATTAGTTACTTGGATAATATCATCGAGAGAACGCTTAGCTTGTTCTGCCAATTTTGTCCCCTCAATTACCTGTTGCGTACCCTCTTCCATCGCCGTCATTACCGCGCCGGTTTCACTTTGAATTTGCATCACGATCTGTTCGATTTCTTTCAAAGACTTAGCCGATCGATCTGCCAATTGCCGCACCTCATCCGCCACGATCGCAAAACCCCGACCAGCTTCCCCAGCCCTTGCCGCTTCAATACTAGCGTTCAGAGCCAACAAATTCGTCCGAGATGCGATCGTTGCAATCAGAGCCACAATCTTAGAAATTTCTTGAGAAGCTTCAGCCAACCGCTTGACCTTTCTCGTAGTTTCTGCCACCGTTTCTCTAATTTCCAAAATCCCGGCAACCGTCCGCTCCACAGCCTCGCCCCCTTTCAGAGCCGTTGCCGCAGCGCCCCGTGCCACTTCCTCAGCCTCTCTAGCACTCTCAGCCACCCGCTGAATCGCATCCGTCAGCACCTGCACCGAATTCAGCGTCGCAGCCAATTCCTCAGCTTGTCGCAGCGCATCCGAAGACAAGTCCCCCGCAAACTTGGCACTATCCGTAGCACCTTTGCTGACCTCCCTCGCCGCCTGCTTCACCTGGTGAACGATTTCTCGCAGATTTTGAATCGTTAAGTTAAACGAGTCAGCAACAGCACCCAAAACGTCCGCCGTTACCTCCGCAGTCACCGTCAAGTCACCACGAGCAGCACCTTCCACGTCATCTAGCAAGCGAATCACTTGGCGCTGCAAGTCTTCCTTTGCCTGTTCCTGCTCATCCGATTTTCGTCTAGTATCGCTAATCGTCGTTTGGATCACCTTCGCCATATGGTTGAATTTAGCCGCCATTTTGCCAAACTCATCTTCCGAATAAATTATGGCGCGAGCATCCAAATTTCCTTGAGATACAGCATCAAATTGAGCTTGCAAATTGTCCGAAGAATTGCGTACCTGCTTAGCGATTAACTGGCCAATGCCCAAAGACGTCAAAAAGCTCGTCACACCTGCTGCTGCCGTCATTACCCAGCCAGTTTGGCGCAGATAGACGATCGCCTCTGGCTTCTCTTCCCGCAATGCCTGATAAGAGGCGATATTGGTGACGAAAGCCACAGCTATCAGAGAAACCAATCCGGCCCCGACGGCTGTGTAAAAATGTTTCGTAAACAAAGGGGCATTTTCCAAGAAAGCCAGACCCCCCTGTTCCACAGTCACAGAAGAATCGATCGCATCGGTTTCAGTCCCACTAAAAGTTGGTGCCGAGGCATCAGCCGGCCCACTCATACTAAAGATCTCATCATCCCGAATCGCCGAGCCGTCAGTGTTGTCGAAATCTAGACTACTGCCGGTCGTACCCATCATCCCGCTATTCGAGTTGCCAAAATTAGTGCTACCCCTAGTCAGAATCGAACTATTGACATCCTCGGAAATATCAAAATCTGGCAAATCGCCCAAATCATCAAAAGCATCAAATTCGTCCAAGAAATCGCTATGTTCTTGAGAAGTACCAGTTTTTGGCGACCAATCACTGTTTTGCCTTCCCCCCGCTCCGAAGGAAGTCGCTTCCTCCGCAGAGTCCATAGAGAAAGAATCATTAAAAGCATCATCATCAAAAGCATCTAACTCAAAACTATCCCTTGAGCCTGCTCCCACACTCGGAGCATCGCCATAACCATTACCTTGGGAAGTTCTTGTGCTCGAATTCAAGCCTCTCCGGCTCGACCTTTGACTTTGAGAAGTGGGGACAGCACCCCCCATCAACAGCGTTTCATCTTCAGCCAGGTCATAATTTGACGCATATTCCGCACCGGTTTCCGATCGTCCAAACTCGCCTGGGAGCGCCTGAGCAAAGGGGTCTGCATCTTCTCCGGTATCGTAGTTCTGATTTCGCCCGATCGGGGGTGAAGAGTAGTCATCCAGGTCATCGTCCAGGTCAAATTCATCTGGTAACGCACCTTGTGAAAAACTATCGCCAAAATTGTCAGATGGGCCCGTAGGATAATCTACTTTGTTCAAGTCGATCGCATTCTCGACTTCAGCGCCAGTAAAACCCCGACCATTGAGAATCTGAGTCGGAGCTTCGGAAAACGCATCTGCATCGTAACGATTTGATTTGTCTGACACTTTTTTGTCTTGAAAATCATCATCGAATCCCTGATCATCCAAGGCAAAAGGGTCGCTAAAATCTGAATTAGCAAATTCGTCCAATGGCCCCGTCGCCTCAGCGTAAGCCGCCATCCCACCAGAATCGCCAGTAAAAGGGTTGGACAGCAGGGTTAAATCTTCCGCACCGCCAGCATGATCCTCTGGCGCTTCCCACCCCAAGTCACTCATTCCCCCGCCCAGGTTTGCTAGGTCTTCATTTTCCAGACCATCTAGGGATTGAGCGTCCCAAGACAGATCGGGAGCATCTCCGGGGAAAAGTTCAAAATCTGGGTTTTCTAAACTGTCGTCGAGAGATTTGTCTGAGTAGAACTCCAATTCAGTTTCAGCATCAAAATTTTCCGATGGTAATTGAGCCGGTAAAAATTGGTCTGTGTAATTAATCCCGTTTTGAGCGTGTTCGACCAGACTGGAGTCGTCGCTCAAACCGAGCACCACGGTATACTGTTCCCGTGCCACCTCATACTGTTCTAGCCCGTAGCAATAGATGTGTCCGCACAGCAGACGAGCGCTGGGGTCTTCGGGAAAGTTTTCTACTAATTGATAGACTAGAGCTGCGGCTTCCGGGTAGTCACCCTCCATGTATGCCGCCTCGGCTCGTTGGTAGTCCTGCTGAAAGTTGGTACTTGTTGCCATTTGCCGCCCCATGTTTGATTTTAGATTTTAGATTTTAGATTTTTATCTGGAATTTTAGATACGTGGCTCTGTGACTCTTCATGATTAGACTCAATCGAAAATCGCCAATCTAAAATCGATTTCACGCTGCCCACCGTGCCGATCGCAAAATTTTGACTTGATCTAGCAATCGGAGAACTGTAGACGCCTGTTCGCCTAACATCCACTCTCCTCTGAGAAATGGCATCATCCCGTCTGGTGCATTGTTCTGCGAGTGCAGTTGCTCGACGTCGAGCCAGTCCATCCCGACAATGCGATCGACTGCTAACCCCAAAATCGTATCTTGGTCTTCGACAGCAATGATCGGAATTTCCGTGCGATCGGTATTCAGAGGTGTTTGGTCTCCCAAAAATTGACCGAGGTCTGCCACCCAAATCACACGTCCCCTCATGTTTAGCGTACCTAAAAGCAAGGAAGAAACATTAGGGATAGGTGTCATGCGGTCTGGGGACGGAGATAGCACCTCCCTAATCCCTGTCGCTGGCAGGGCGAACTCGTTCCCTGAAGGCACATAGAACCGCAGGTGCAGCTCGCCTTCGGGAGTCTCTAGTTCTTGGAATTCCGGAGCATGATCGATGCCTAGTCCTGGTAATATAAAATCTGAGCTGCCACTAATCATCTTTCTGACACCTACTTTTTTAGCAAATTATTGACGGTTTCCGCCAAGCTTATCCTATCAAAACTGAACATAGTCAAGCGGTAAATGTCGTGACGGCTGGATCTGCTTGATAAACCACTACATCGTTTGACATGATCAGGTTTTAGCCAGCTCAGTTGTCAACTTGTTCAAGAAATCTTTGCGAACGCCAGATATTCGCTCGTGAATCTGGCTAACTTTGTATTAGGTAAATCTAGATATTCTGTCAATTGATTACCACCGACATCCCGTTGGTTTTGCGATCATTTTTTTGATAGATAAACCTCCACGGTTGCTTCGGGAGAACCAGGGCCAACATATTTTTCTACCAGCATTAATAACTCATTTTCACCAAAAGGTTTCGTAATGTATTCAGTAGCTCCCGCCATCCGAGCTTGAACCCGATCGATAAATCCGTCGATCCCCGTTAACATGACGATCGGTGTCTGTCGAAAAGCACTAGAACTACGCAGCATAGCGCAAATTTCGTGACCATCTAGTTCCGGCATGGCAATATCGCACAAAATCAAATCGGGTTTGAGTTGAAACACTAAACTCAGAGCTTGAAGAGGGCTGCTGATGCCAGTAACTTCGTAACCATGTTCACTTAAAATTGACTCGACTGTTTTGCGAATCACATTATCATCGTCAATGCAGACAACTCTGGGAACCTTGGTTTTGGGAGAAGACCATTCTTTTTTGTTGCTAGCTGGAGTCACAGACTCGAAAAATACCTGCACCAATCCCTGCTGCACGAAAGGGTAAATTGCCTTAGCGACAGTCAACACATCTCGGTTCAGGTAGCGCGCCATTTGGCGAATCGAAGTGCGCCCGTCAGCCCAACGTTTCAGAGTATTAAAAGTATTGACAGGGAGTGCGACTTGCAACTCGGCAGCGTCTGAAATCACCGGACATTGGTTAGGCGACTGAATATGAGGGTGAAACTGCTTCCACTGCTGCACCTGTTTGACAATTTTCGCCAGCAGAGAGCTAATGTCTAAGCTGGTTAATTGAGGAGCTAAGGCCGACCCCATTTCAAAGGTGAACGAACCCTGGTGGAGACTCAGCAAGTCAAATAGGGTTTCGTGAATCATGCTGTGGATAATGTTCCGCCCTTGAGCTGGAGTGAGGATGTGCTTTTCTAGCAGCGCCCATAGGTAGCCGTATTCTGGGGCATTGGTAGAAGCCATATAGGGAACTTCGATTTTCTCTAGGGCTTTCTCTGCTTTGTAGCGGCGCAGGTAATCGCGCAAGCGTAACAAACTTCCGGCACTTTGGGTAGCGTAAATAATCTGACCATTGAAGCAGAAGACATACCAGGATTGTCTTGCGGTCGATCGCGAAGTAGGTTTAGTACCCGTGCTGTTACCGTTCGAGCTGTAGGCCTCTACGAACAGCTCTCCGGTTCGTTGACCTAACTCAATCAGTTGCAGGATACTGCGGATGTCAATTTCACTCAAATTTCCCTGCATGGAGCTAAAGTTTTCTCCTTAAAACTGTTGGTGTCTGAGTTCAGAAAAGCTATGTGCTGGCGCTATGTTACTTCTTGTTTCTCATTTAAATATTAACCGAACGTAGATGGTTGTGATTAATTTTTACGAACCTATCATATCATATCATATGGTTATTCTTAATCGCTGCACCTATTATATCATTGCGACTCAAGAAGCTCTGAAATCATTTTTAGGCGACTAAATAAGTCGCAGCCGTGTTCCTCTCCTTGTCTAAAGCCAGGGGCTTCCTGCTCGTCTTTCTGTGAAGAAATCTGTATCTACCCGAACTCACATTTGTCAATCTGGATGTAAGCTAGATAGAGACGATAACGCTACCAAAGAGAGGACTATTAGTGTGCTGTATCTAGCAGAAGTACAAAAACAGAGAAGCGGCTTTGGTCTCGGTGGCGGTAAGGCTGAACTGAAACTGCTAGCTTGTCAACGGGGCGAACATAATTGGAGCGCTGTACCTGGGGATGATGCAATTCCAGTAGAGGAAGCGAATAAGTTTAACGACGGTACGCTGGTGTTGGTGGAGTTGAGCGCTAGTAAACAAGTGCAGCGAATTCAGGAAGCTGCCCGCCAGTTGGTGAGTATTCTGCAAAATTTTTCGCGGTTACAGGACAAGTTTAAGGACAAGGAAGAGGAAATTGAACAGTGGAAGGCTTCTCTGACGTTTTCGAGTCAGGAACTTAATCGCCGGGAAATGGAAATGCAGGCTCGCGAAGAGCAGTTGGCTCAAATGGTGGATGAGTTGGAGCGGCTGGAGGCGCAGCGCTCGGAAATTGAAAATACTCGTGATGAAGCTAACCGATTGCGGGAAGAAGTCGATCGCTCTCGTATCGAAATGGAGACGGCATGGGAACAGTTGCGGGGCGAGCAGCAGCAGGTGGAGCAGCGGCAGTCTCAGGTGCAACAAGGGGCGGTGGTAGATGAGCAACAGGCTCAAAGGATCCAGGAGTTGATGAACAAGCTTTCGGGGGCGATTGCTTCGGCTCAAGGGGTGCGGGAACAATTGAATCAGTCTTTTGGTGTGGTGGGAGCTCAGCAGGCAATTTTGGATCTGCACTGGCGGCACTTGGAGCAACAACGGGTACAGGCTAAGCAGCAACAAGAAGAGGTCGATCGACAAAATCCCAATATCCAAAACCGCTGGCAAGAGTGGTATCAAGCTGCTGATGCTTTGACGCAAGCGAAGGTGGAACTCAAGGGGTGGCAAAGTACCCTGGGTGCGAAGGAGGAGCAGGTGCAGTTTTTGTCTGTGCAGATGCGGGCTCTTGAGGCTCTGAGCAGACAAGTTTCTGGGCTGGCTCAAGGTTTTGGGGCTGTGGCCAAGAATCAGAGTGTGGATGTCCAAGCTCTGGAGAAAATGTCTATGGAGGAGTTGCAGGGGCTAGTTCAACACCTGCAACAGGATTTGGAAAAGGTGTTTCGGTTTGTGAATGATCAAGAGGAGGAGTTGACTCTTCAGCAAGAGACTATCGAGAAATTGCAAGGGAAAATTCAAGCTGCTAGCGAGTTCGATCGCATGGAGTTGGAAAATGAAATGGCAGATGAACTCGAAAGTTATCAGATGTTGAATGAAACTCTGGTGGGACAGCGACTCCGTTTGCAGGAACGGGAGAATGTTTTGAAGCAACATCAGGCGGTGCTGTGGAAGCGGTTGGGTACTGCAAGTCCTGCCTCGCGAGATGGAGAGGTTGATTTGGGGCCGGTCATTGCACAGCTCGATACTGTGCGCCAGCAGCAAGGGCAAGATTTACAGAGGCTAGAGCAGGAAATTCAGCAATTGCGGGAAGCGATTTCTCAAATTGAGGGTAATATCAACCGCCAAGCTGGGGAACAGGATGGGAAGCGTCATGAGATTAAGCAGTTGGAACTGAATTTATTCAACCAGAAAAGTGCTCTGGGGGAAGTGTGGGGCAGGGTGAATGTTTATCAAGAAATGTTGCAGCCGGTGCAGGACAATTTGAGTGGGCTGCGCCAAAAGTTGGAAGCTGTGGGGGGGGAGCTCGATCGCGTTCAGCAAACTGGAGAACAGCAGGATCAGACGATTTCTCAGTTGCAACAGGTGATTTCTGGTTTGATTAGTGGTTGAAAACATAGTTTAAATAGAGTCCAAGGCAGTGCCGTTTCCCTACCAAAAATAATCAGGTAGGGACACGGCATTGCCGTCTCCTAATTTCTTAACCATCTCGCACCATCCAAACCAGCATTCCCAAAATTTCGTCCACTGGAGGTAACGCATAGTCATTAAGGTCGATCGAGACAATTTTTTCCTCTAGTTTGAGAAATCGCCACTGCGTACCATTACTGACACTGCCATAAACAACTGAAATTGGTTTACCCTTCGCTTCATTAAACTTCTGCATTGCCACCATTTCGGCAACACACTGTCCAATTCCCGTCTTCAAATCAGCTTTTTTCGCCTCAACAACCGCGACTGCTGGTGCTTCAATTTCCAACATTTCTGGAGAGCGACTAATCAAGTAATCACAAACTCCGTTTAGTCCAGTTTTATAATCAACTGTAAAGTCTTCCCCCGAAAACAAGCTAATCTTCTGTTGCAAAATCTTTCTGACTTCCAGCAAGACAGGAGTTATAATCATGGACGATCACGCTTTTTCGCTACCTGTCGCCACAGCTACAGGCAAACTATTCGCCAAAAAATCTGTCAGGGTGGCACTCGGAGCGATCGCAGTTATTTGCGGTAAAAATCGCGGGCCTTCTACAGTTGTCAATCCAAATGCTTGTTTGACTTTGATAATTGAGGTGAACTCGCTATAAGACATCGCTCAATTTCTCTTACTACTTACTGCTGCCAAATTGTCAACCCCCAAAGGTCGATAAATTGTATCTCTTTGTTGATAACTCCGGTCTAAAGAAGTAATGGCATTTTGCAAATCTTCGACTGATTGACAACTGCCACCAACTGCACCAGCCATCGTCGTAATGTGCTCTTCCATCAACGTACCACCGATGTCATTGCAACCCCATTTCAATGCTTCTGTAGCTCCATCTAAACCTAATTTTACCCAACTTGGTTGATGATTGGGAATCAAATTTCCTAAGAAGATTCGAGATACGGCTGTGAGTAACAATGTATCTGCTAAAACTGGTTGATCGCGGCCGACTCGACTCCGCAAAGGTGCTGGTGCTGATTGTCCGACAAATGGTAATAAAATGAATTCTGTAATGCGGGCTGGATAGTTGTTATTAATGGCACTTTGTTGGAGCGATCGCACTTTTTCTAAATGCAAAACCTGCTGTTCGGCAGTTTCAATATGCCCGCAAAGCATCGTACTCGTTGTCGGCAAACCCAGACTGTGAGCAGTTCCGACAATTTCTAGCCAAGTTGCCGAATTTAGTTTTTCTGGGCAAATCACCCGTCGTACCGCATCGTCGAGAACTTCCGCCGCAGTGCCCGGCATCGAACCAACTCCGGCATCCCGCAAAGCCGAAATTACATAGCTGAAACTAAGATGATCTTTTCTGCCAATAAACTCTATTTCTTGCGGCGAAAAAGCGTGCAAATGTAACTGTGGAAATTTATCTTTAATCGTTTTCACCAATTGCAAATAATAAGGCAAAGATGCACCATTTAGTTTAGCTTGAACATTTAAGCCGCCCTGCATACAAATTTCCGTTGCACCCCGTTGCACTGCATCACTTGCCTTTTCCAGAATTTGGTCTGCGTTTAACCAAAAAGCGCCCTCATCTCCCTCGTCGCGGCGAAATGCACAGAAACTGCAATGCTGCTCACAAATATTTGTGAAGTTAATATTATGATTGACAACATATGTGACAGTATCGCCAGATTGTCGGCGACGAAGCAAGTCAGCAGTTGTTTGAATAGAGGCGATCGCATTTGGCTCTTTTTGTTGCAAAAGTACCAATGCCTCTGCGGTGGAGAGGTTGTATCCTTGTAAAGCGCGATCGAGAATTGCATCCACAGTTTTATTTTCCGGTTCAATCACAGAATCCACTACTTAAAATTAAAGGAGTTTTTCTATCTTAACAAATCAACTCTAGACGAAACATATTCTCAAGTCTAAAGTCATAACAAAACATCTTTTACTTTCTGAAAACTGGAACTATGGGCCTCAACCAACCAAATCACCTCGTACCAGTACCGTCAAACCCTTTGCAAATTCCGGCTGCACCGACTGTAACTTCAACTGCTACTACAGATGCAGGCGAACCGCCAATTTATTTTTCCCTAATAATTCCCACCTACAACGAGTGCAAAAATGTCAAGACGATTATCGAAAAACTCAGCCAATTGCTCGACGGCAGTATTCCTGGTGACTATGAACTGATTGTAGTGGATGACGATAGTCCCGATCGCACCTGGGAAGTAGCTCTGTCCCTAACACCAGACTATCCGCA
This sequence comes from Oscillatoriales bacterium, assembly GCA_043742065.1. Lineage (GTDB taxonomy): Bacteria > Cyanobacteriota > Cyanobacteriia > Cyanobacteriales > Microcoleaceae > Microcoleus. The sequence continues at coordinate 30,531 of JAYTZD010000597.1, read as the reverse complement.
ATTGCGGGTGATGCGGCGCGAGCACGAGCGGGGACTTTCTACAGCCGTGATTCGCGGATGGCAAGTGGCCAGAGGTGAGGTTTTGGGTGTCATCGATGCCGACTTGCAGCATCCCCCAGAGACGCTGTTGCAGCTTTTAGCAGAAATTAAGCGGGGAGCCGATTTAGCTGCTGCTAGTCGCCACGTTACTGAAGGTGGAGTCAGCGATTGGAGCGTTGTCAGACGATTTTTATCGCGGGGAGCTCAGACTGTGGGATTGATTATACTGCCTGGTGTGGTGGGTAGAGTGTCTGATCCAATGAGTGGCTATTTTATGGTGCGCCGCAGTTGTATTGCTGGCAAAACTATGAATCCGACTGGTTACAAAATTTTGATTGAAGTGCTCGGTAGGGGTGATATCCGCTGGATTGGAGAAGTTGGTTATGTGTTTCAGGAGCGCCAAGAAGGGGAGAGCAAAGTTACCTGGAAACAGTATATTGAATATTTGCGGCATTTGCTCATATTGCGCTTGGCTCGCTGGCCGATGGGTAAGTTTTTGCGGTTTGGTGTGGTGGGTTTCAGCGGGGTGTTTGTGGATATGGGGATTTTTTATATATTGCGGACTCTCCTCGGTTTTGGGCTAACTCGTAGTACGATCGTTTCTTCTGAAGTGGCAATTATCAGTAATTTTTTGTGGAATGATCTATGGACTTTTGGAGATATTTCTAAGCGGCAGCCAGGAAAGCGCCAGCGATTTAAACGGCTGTTGAAATTTAATACGATTTGCTTGATGGGTGTGATTTTGAATGTGCTGCTGGTTAATTTGATGTTTAATGATTTTGGGATGAATGAATATTTGGCTAAGTTAATTGCGATCGCGGCTGTAACTATGTGGAATTTCTGGATCAATACGAAGTTGAGCTGGCGGGTGACGGATGTTAAACAATAGTTTTGAGAAGAAACAACTGTTGTTGGTATTACTGTGGACTGCGATCGCCTTTATGTTGCGCTTTGCCAATTTGGACTGGAAACCGCTGTGGACAGATGAGTTTTCGACTTTAGTGTTTAGTTTGGGTAACAGTTTTCGAGGTGTGCCGATCGATCGCGCGATCTCACTTTCTACTTTACTCGAACCGCTACAATGGAGTCCCAGTCGTAGCACTGCTGATGTGCTGCGTAATTTGCTGCTAGAAAGCAATCATCCTCCAGTTTATTTTGTGCTGGCTCATTGGTGGATGGGGTTGTTTAGACCTTCTGAGGATAGTTTAGTCTGGATTGCGCGATCGCTCCCAGCTTTATTTGGCGTAATTTCAGTTCCAGCTATTTACTGTTTGGGCAGGTTTGCTTTCAATTCTCGTTTAGTTGGTCAATGTGCTGCTGCGATGATGGCAGTTTCTCCCTACGGTATTTATCTGGCTCAAGAAGCTCGCCATTATACTTTAGGAACTTTATTAGTTATTGCTTCTCTATTCTGTTTAATTTTAACAATAAAAAAATCGCAGAATAGCACTATATTGCCGATTTGGGCTGTGCTAGTTTGGGTAATATTCAACTGTTTAGGAATCGCTGTTCACTACTTTTTTGTCCTGACTTTATGTGCGGAAGCAATGGTTTTAATTGCATTATTATGGCAACAACATTTTAGATTGGCACTTCCTCTGTATTTTCGCATTTTAGCAGTGGGTTTAGGAAGTTTAGCAGGGGGTTTAATTTGGTTGCCGATATTTTTTTCCAATAAGTATGGTAGTGAATTGACTAATTGGATTGTTAGTAGCGATCGCACATTTTTGAATTGGATTAGTCCAATTTTTCAAGCTTTGGCTGGATGGATTACTGTGATGTCTTTGCTACCTGTTGAATCCCCAATTCTTTCAGTGGCAATTGTGTCTGTTATCGGGATGATCGTATATTTTATCTGGGTGCTTCCCCTGCTACTTGGTGGGATTAAAACTTCCTTCACAATTGCAGAAAGTCGTTTAGGTACTATAGTTTTTGGCGGGTTTGTGCTAGGAGCAATTGCGCTATTTTTTAGCTTTACATATATTTTAGGGATTGACTTGACTCGCGGTGCTCGATACAATTTTGTCTATTTCCCAGGGATGATTTTATTATTAGGATCAGCTTTGGCAGTTATTTACAACACACCTAAAGTAAAAAGTCAATGGTTTAATTTACCTGCTATTGAAATTGATGGCAAAACAACTGTTTTGTTAATTATATTAATGGGTTTTGTGAGCGGTGTTACTGTGAATTCTAATCTTGGTTATCGGAAATATTATAAGCCTGACCTTTTGGTTCCAATTATCCGCGAAGTTTCAAAGGTTCCGGTGCTGATTGCGACTACTCAAAAGACTCATGTGGAAATCGGAGAATTGATGGGGATTGGGTGGGAAATTAGGAAGAAGACCCTTCGACTTCGCTCAGGGTACTGGGATTCTCCTCTATTTCTTTTAGCTAATCTGAAAAGGGAGACACCGGAAATAGCGTCTGGGACACTTGACAAAACAATCAGTCAATTGGAGCGCCCGCTAGATTTGTGGTTGGTAAATTTTCGCGCACCTGTTGATTTAAAAGCGCAAAAGTGTGAGCTTGAATCGCGTGAATTGCCTGCGGTGGATGGCTATGAATATCAAGTTTATCATTGCTCTAGTTAGGAAGGAAGTTCGGCAACGGATTCTGTAACGGATTTAGCGGATTTAACGGATGGATGGAAGTTCGGCAATATATTTGATCGTAATCCAAGGTTTTTCGACTAGGGCGATCGCACCGGATGGAAATGGATCGGTTTGCGATCGATTGGGTGCTAGAATCAAAGCAGTCAGTTTTTCGACGCTTTCAAAGCTGGGAGCACTTGGCAGTATGTGTTGTAGTAGTTGTCGCATTGCGCGCCGCTGCAAGGAAAGGGGTGCTGCTTGCAAAATCTGGCGATTTAACTTGACTGGAAGTTGAAAATTTCCGTGCTCTCCTTCGTTAATTTCTGACATTGCTTGTTGTAGCAAGTTGGTAGCGGCAAGTTCGAGATATTCGACGTCGGCGCGCAGGAGTTCGGCTGTTTGGGCTAGGGCTTGTTGCGTTTTCGGGTTAAAATGAGTTTCTAGATAAGGCAATAATTCCGATCGAATGCGGTTGCGGGCATATTGCAAGTCCTGATTGGTGGAATCTTCCCAAATTGGTAGTTTTTGCTCTTGACAAAATTGACCTGTTTGCGATCGGGTTATTTCCAGTAATGGACGAACCAAGTGGATTTTAGATTTTAGATTTTGGATTTTAGATTCGGGATTTTCATTCAGATTGTCTAATCCACAATCTAAAATTGGCAATTGAAAATCAGCAAGGGGGCGAACCCAAGTGAGGGCGGATAGTCCGTCTGCGCCACTACCGCGAATTAGGTTGTAGAGGAGGGTTTCGGCGCGATCGCTCGCTGTGTGGCCTGTGATAATGTTGGGGTAGTTGTTGGCGATCGCAATTTCGGTTATACTTTGATATCGCCAGTCGCGGGCTGCTGCTTCAGTGTTCGGGATGCGATCGGCTGTTTTTTGATAATATGATATTCCCCAATTTTTAGCTAAACTTGCTACATGATTTGCATTAGCTTCCGAGTCGGAACGCCAACGGTGATCGCAGTGGGCAATTGCTAATTCCCAGTCCCATTTTGGCTGTAAATCTAGCAGTAATTTGAGCAAACATAGAGAATCTTGCCCGCCGGATACTGCTACTAATAATCGCTGATTTTGCGCCAAAATTTGGCGTTGCAGCAGTGTCCGGTGCAGTTGAGCGTGGAGTTGTGTCCATTCGGAATTGGGCATTGGGCATTGGGAATGGGGAATGGGGCATTGGGCATTGGCATTGGGCATTGGGCATTGCGAATGGGGCATTGGGCATTGGTTATTGGTTCTTATAAATAACAAGTAACAACTAACTAATGACCAATGACTAATGACTAATGACTAATGACTAATGACTAATGACCAATGACTAATGACTAATGACTAATGACTAATGACTAATGACTTTTAGCTCCACATTCCTACACTACGAGGGTTGCTATTTGGATATCTGCCGATAGGAAAATTATTATTTACATCTGCGGATGTACTGATATTGGAGTTTTCATTTACATCAATTTCGTCTGAGCTATTTTGGTTGTATTCTTGTGTGCTATCTGAGTATTCAGAGGCGGCAGGAAGGGCTTTTTGTTCTACTTGATCTTCGTCGGGGCAGAACTCTAGGCGCACTATAACTTTTCCTTTTGTCCATGATTTACCTGAACTTAAAAGCTCGCAATCCATACCATCTAAAAACAATCTTTCTTCTAGGAGTTTTGACTGCATAATAGTCAAAAATTCGCTGACTTTGAATGTGCATTGATACATCAAAGCGCTGGCTGGAGTAGACAAAACATCGTCTTCTTGGAGAAATATTTGTGGACTTTTCATTTTAGAAAATAGTTGACTGTTGGCTGTTGATTGTTGACTGTTGGCTGTTGGCTGTTGGTTGTTGGCTATTTGTTAGCAGTTATCAATAACCCTTCGACTACGCTCAGGGTACTGCAAGTAACCAATAACCAATAACAAATAACCAATAACTGGTATTAGAAAAACCAACCGTAGGAATGTAGACCTTTGCCTAATAGATTAACGCCGAGATAACAAATCCAAACCACCACAAAACCTGTGGCGGCTAAAATTGCTGGGCGTCTTCCTTGCCAGCCGCGTGTGATGCGGGAATGGAGGTAGGCTGCAAATACTAACCAGGTAATCAATGCCCAAGTTTCTTTCGGATCCCAACTCCAGTACGAACCCCAAGCTTCGTTTGCCCAAACGCCGCCGGCGATAATCCCAATAGTCAGTAAAGGGAATCCTAAACCGATGATTCGATAGCTAATGTTATCGAGGGTTTCTGCTAGATTCAAGCGCTGGGGTGAGAGAATTTCTGCGGTTTGAGATTGACTGTTTGCAGAGGTTTGAACTGTTGCTAATTCTAGGACTGCTGTGTTGCTGAAACCGTTATTGTTGGAGTTGAAGGATGGTTCACTAAATGCTAGTCCGCTGTTGGCTGCGGTTTCGGCGATTTGAGGTTCGGGGTTTTGAGGCCGTTGCAGGCGGTAGTTGCTGTTGCGATTGCCGTTGGTACCGAAGGAGCTGCCGGTGAGTTCGATTTTTTTGCCACGGGTGACGATCAAAAATGCGATCGCCAGTAATGCGCCTACCATCAATGTTGCATAACTCAGCATCATGACGCTGACGTGCATCATCAGCCAGTTTGATTTGAGGGCTGGTACTAGGGGTTCAGCCGACTGCATGGTTGCGGGTAAGGTGAGGGCGGCAAAGGCGGAAATTGCCATTGCTACGGGCGATGTGGCTACTCCTACTAAGCGCGATCGACTCATGTTCTCGGCGACTAGGTGGATGGCGGTGATTCCCCACACTAGGAAAAATAGGGATTCGTAAAGGTTGCTGAGTGGGAAGTAGCCGGCTTCTATCCACCGAGAACCGAGTAAAGCGGCGATGGAGAGATTCGCGATCGCCATTCCGGCGCTACCTAGGGCTGATAGGTAGGGAATGCCGGGAAAAGCGGCTCCTGTCCAATAGACCAGCATTGTTGATAATAGAATGGCAAAGGAGATATTGTCCAGCCAGTTTTGAAGTACAACCAGATCCATAAAAATTATCCTCGTAAAGTTTTTACTTAGTTTATGCTCACTAGATAGATCGTACTGGGATTCGGGAGTTTTGGGTTTGGAATTATATCAAGCCAGGAGACGGCAGTGCCGTGTCCCTACCATTACTCAGAGCCAGGAGACGGCAGTGCCGTGTCCCTACCATTACTCAGAGCCAGGAGACGGCAGTGCCGTGTCCCTACCATTAATCTGGCGTAGGGACACGGCAGTGCCGTGTCCTCTAAATCATGTCTGAGTGGTCAAACAAATCTTGATTACCAAGGATTGCCAATCATTCTAAAACCAGACCAATAATAGGGATGGGAAAAATTCGGACTGGGTGTGTTGGCCAAAGACGGCGGGAGTGGGATGTTTCCAGAAGAAGTGTGCAGCATTCCCCCTTCGATGCGGACTGTTTGGCGCAACATCGCTAATTGCGCTTGCCGCAGGGCTTCTGCCTTAATCGGAGCAGTTCTTAATTGGCTGTAAAACTCCGACATCAATCCCAAACTCCCTTCGTCGCTAACATACCAAAGAGTAGCCAGAGCCGATTTAACACCTGATTGGACGGCTAAACCGCCAAAGCCCAACTCTGCATCCCGATCGCCCACAGCAGTCTTGCAAGCACTCAAAACCAAAAGTTCAACTTGCGGGCTGTGCCAATTCATTTGTCGCAACTGATTTAAGCCTAATTTAGTATCCCACAATTGAATGAAAGAATTGCTGGGGTCTCCCGACCTAAATTCGGCGTGGGTAGCAAGGTGAATAATGCCAAAGGGCTGCTGCTGGCGCTGGGATTTCAAATTTGCCAGAGTGAAAGCTTGGTTCAAGAAAGACTTGCCGGGCCAGCCCTGCTGAGTGATTGTGGATACCTCGATTTCAACCGCAGGTAAAGGACTCAAATCGGCAAATTGCGATGCCCCCATTGCCAGAAGTTCGGTATTTTTGAAATTCGCGGTGCTGCTATTGGTCAAACTCAGACTGGGCATTGAGCCGACACTGTAACGCTCTATCAGAAAGCCTTTGCCGTCGTGGAGGGCGGCCATTGGTATCGATCGCAGCCCCTGATCTGAGATAAAAGATAAGTTGTTAATGCCTCGTGCTTGTAGCTGAGCTTCGATCGGCGCTACGATCATCCGATAAAGCTGCTGAGCCAAAGGCAAATAACTTTTAGTATTGCGTTTTACCGGATTAGTCACTTCATTGTGAAATCTCTGAACTAGGGCCATTACTTCGGTGCGGGAGGTTTGCGCTACCCGTACCCGAACGGGATCGCCTGAAGCTGTTACCACCATTAGTTCTAGTTCCTCGCTGGCTTGAATTTGCTGTTCCACCCGCAAGATGGGCGAACTGGTGTAGTCGCGAGGGACGCTTGAACCTCTAGGTACAAAGCTGATATAGATCAGAGCAGGTTTAATGGCTGTGGCATTGGCGACGCGGCTCAGCGTATTTTGGGCGTCTGCTAGGGTGGCGATCGCATTTGTTGATGGCAAATTTAGATAATTGACAAAATCGCTGGTGAATCTTTCTTCTATAGGAAAAACAACCGAGTCGAGGTTCCTTTGTAAATTCAAAATGTTAGTATTCGCCACTAACGGTAAATTGCGCTGTTGCAAGGAATTAGATATTTGCTGTTGTGAGTTCGGGGAAAATACAGGATTTTGGTTCGGTAGTGGACTGACTGGGAAATTCATTGGCGCGACGGCAGGCACAACAGGTATCGGATTGACTGAAACTGCGATCGGCTCAACGGTTATTGGTACTGGTATTTGGATGATCGGTGCGATCGGGCTAACTGTTACAACTGCGGGTGTTTCGATGGTTTGGGCGATCGGGCTAACTGTTACGACTGCGGGTGTTTGGATTGTCGGTGCGATCGGGCTAACTGTTACAACTGCGGGTGTTTGGATTGTTGGTGCGATCGGCTCAACGGTTACTGGTGTGGGTGTTTGGATTGTTGGTGCGATCGGCTCAACGGTTACTGGTGTGGGTGCTGGAGTTGGTGCGGGAGTTGGGGCTGGAGTTGGTATTGGTATAGGTGCGGGAGTTGGTGCTGGCGTTGGTGCGGGAGTTGGGGCTGGAGTTGGTGCGGGCGTTGGGGCTGGAGTTGGTGCTGGAGTTGGGGCGGGAGTTGGTGCTGGAGTTGGTGCTGGAGTTGGTGCTGGCGTTGGTGCTGGAGTTGCTGCTGGAGTTGGCGCTGGAGTTGGGGCTGGAGTTGGGGCTGGAGTTGGTGCTGGCGTCGGGGAAATACCAGAACCAATAATGTTAATTCTGGTAGGCTCAATTATCTGAGCGCCAGGATTGCTGTAACTTCCGTATTCAATAGCATTTCTCTTAGAAGGCCCTCCCGTGGCGATGATGCCAGCGGTACCATTGACTTTGTTGTAGTCCGGGCCGACAGTGAAAACAGTGTTCGTCGAGGCAGCGCCACCGTAGCGAATGGTGATATCGCCAGCGTTAGCACTGGTGGTTGTGGAGGCGGAAAGGCTGCAACCGATCGCGATCGCGCAATTGGGTTCTGACTTGAAAGTGCCTGTGGCTCGGAAATGACGGCCTGCGGTAATGCCAATATTTCCTCCGGCTGTTCTACCTTCGGTGTTGATGTAGGTGACTTGGGCGTCGTTGCCGGCGCTGAGGGTGACTGAACCGCCTTGTTTATCTTCTGAATGGGCGTCTATGTTGCCTGTTTGAATGCTTAATTCTGCTTTAATTTCAATGTCTCCGGCGTTACCGTTTTTGTCGGTGGCCGAAGCATTGATGTTGCCTGTCTGTACTGTTCCTGTACGGCTGGTGACGGTGATTTTGCCACCGCTGCTGTCGATCGCGCCTGCTTGCGAACTCGTCAGGTTGCCAGTTGTCAAGTTGTTGGCTGCTTGAATGGCGATCGCACGACCATTTACACCTTGTACAGCTACATCGCCCGCTGCTACTACTTGATTCGACGCTGTGAGTACAACTTGACCGCTAGCATTGACGCTGATACCTGTAGCGTTAGTTGGGCCGATGCCTGTGAGCAGTTGTGGTAAAGATGCGATCGGCAATGTCGAAATTATTTGCCCTGTTGCTGATGGTGGCTTGATTTCCAAACTCAGCAAATTGCCTTCCTGAACTAGGCGCACTACATTTTGCCCTGGCACCGAAGCTACAGTAATTTGACCGTTTGGGGCGGAGAGAGTGCCACTACTGACCACCGTACCGCCCAGCAATGTTAAATTTTGACCTGACTTGACTGCTAAGTCAGCCGTGTTGATAATTGCTCCTGGTTGCCCGACTGCGAAGTTGAAGGAGTTGGGCGCGCCGATCAGCGATGTGTAATTGTTGATACCTGTGGCGTTAAATGAGTTAGAACCAAGCCCGATCGACGAGGCGGTAGTTGCGGTGAAAGCCGCCGGCACATTTAAGCTGGCATTGTTGCCAAATATAATCCCAGATGGGTTCATCAGAAACAGATTAGAATTGCCGCCTGTAACTTGAATTAAGCCATTAATAATAGAGGGGCTACCACCACCAATGCGACCCAATATGTTGCGAATGTTGGGGTTTGATATAAAGTTGGCAATCTGATTTTGTGACAATCCGAATTGTTCAAAACTGTGGAATAGATTTGCCCCATCGCCCGATAGTTTTCCGCCTTGGATGTCAAACCGAGTTGTCGGTGGTGGCGTTCCGGTTTGGACTGCCGGCGTGACGGTAGTACCCGTTCCGTCGAGAGCTGGAATAATGGTTTGGGCTTGGGCTTTTGCAGACAAAAAGCAAAAATTGATCAGGACAATTTGCAGGGAAATTGCTAGTTTAGTTATGCTATTTCTTGATATTGCATTCGGATTTTTTTGAGTATTTTTTGTAGTTTTCATTTTCTATTAAAAACTCATTCATCTAATTTTTAAGTGAGATTGGCTTCAACATTTGCACTTCCCTGGACATTTTTTATAATTCAATTCTAGCTACCACTGCCTAGAAAATGTATATTCCGCATGACATATTTAAGCAAAAATAGGGTTAAAAATTGTTGCGTTTCTTTTTGTGAAAAAAAAGCCGGCTTCGGGAATTGCTGTTATCAAGGCTGGAGACGGCAATGCCGTTTCCCTACATCGCCCAATTAATTGTAGGGAGACGGCAATGCCGTCTCCTGATTTCGGGTAATACAGGAGATTCCACGTTTGTGAAGTACACCGCGCGATCGATAAATCACCGTAGTCCAAGGTACGTGCACTCTCCTAATTTCCGGTAATATTAATTCCGATGCTGATGAGGGTTTTTCAGGGAGACGGCGATGGGGAAATAGAACTCGTAGAAGACGGGGTTGGGGAAGAGGAACTAGGAGATAACGGATTGGGAGAAGGATTGGGAGAGGGAGTGGATTGTTCTGATTTTTTGAGGTTGACAAAAGCGTCGTAGCGGGTGGTACGATCGCCTATAACGGCCGCTGTAATCCCGATCGACCCTATGGCATCAATCCAGATTTTTGGGCTGGGGGGAAACTCCGGTAAAACTAAGTTTTTGGGATTAAATGCACTCTCGGTATCGATGAAGAAATTGCCGTTGTGGGGCTTAAGTTGCGATCGCACCGTTTTTTGGAACAATTCACTTCCGAATAACGGACTTTTCGGTGCTGGAACGATCGCATCAATTACGGGAGCTCCTACTGTTAGAAATAATACATCCTTCATCCAGCCGCGAATAACTGTAATTCCTCCAAAAGGCGATGTCCATTTAGTCGCAGTTTCACCGCCGACTTTAATTTCTTCGACTCTAAACCCTTTAGTTTTCATCGTCTCATCAAGCTGTTTAAGAGCTTTGTTCGCCCCACCACGGTTGTTGGTTTCTACCATAAAGACAAATCCAGCAGCGAATTTGTCTTTGGGATTCGGTGTGGGGGTTGGTATTAATGATAGGGAGAATTCTCCGGCCATCCAGTCGATCAAGTCTTTGTCTAAATCCATGCCAGTCTTGGATTTGATGGCTGTTCGCAAAAATTGGGGATTCACCGGTGCGATCGGGTTAGCATCGGCTCCCGATACATAATCTTGCCATAAACGCTGTAAATTGCCACCAGATACCATCATTATCGTGTTATTTGGCAGGCGGTTCGCCATCTTTTCAGCATTGTTTTCGACTGCGATCCTTTTCTGAGAGTCTGGTTTCAGCCAAGCAATAGATTTGAATCCAAGCCCTTCTGTCTCCACCGTAACTGTGGTAGCAAATCCCTGATTTTGTTGTAATTTTTCCAGGCTTTCCGGTGAAAATTCGCGGGCTGAGTTGGCAGCGGTAAAGGCTGCTGCAACTGGCATATTGACGTAGATTTGACCGAAAGCGCTTGGACTTTTTATTTGTTCGATCGCATCTCCATAACCTGGTGTTTTTGCTAGGGAAGGTTCACCTTTGTATGTATCAATTATTCTGTCTGTAGCTGTGGGATCTGTGCTGATTGCCAGATAGCTTGTGCCGAGTATGGCGACTGAAAAATTGCGATCGGGTGCGCCTTGAGTTTCTGTGACTTGCACACCTTTATAATTACGCTCAACCATTTTTCCTTGATTGAGGGGTCTGGGTTTTGCTAATAATTCTTTCGCTTTAATCGGGTTAGCAATTGGCAGAATAATTGCCACTGACTGTTGAATTGGGGGAGGCGGGGATGCTTTGGGCGAAGACGGGGCTACTGGTATGGCAACTTTGTTTCGCAGAAATGCCACCATTGCTGTGTCACCCACCCAGGGTTGAATGTCCTGCTGGTAGCCGTAGCCGTTGCTTGTGAGGAGGCGATCGCGCACTTCTGTTAAAAGTCTTTCAAAAGAGGCTTTTGACTCTGTAGTGCCAAATTCTCGCAGTCTGTTCCACTGTGATTCATCAGTGCTGATGGAGATGGCCATCATGGTATCTTGGGGGACAACCGTAGCCCCTGCGGGCAAATTTTTGCCGGATCCACGGGAGATCACGATCAAGTAGGTGATGAAGCCTAAACTGACCACAAGTGTAGCTGCTCCGATCGTGAACAGCAAGGAAGATTTATCTTTCTTTAACATTATTTGTAAGGTTCAGGTGCTGGCAACATCATAAATTATAAGGGAATTGGGAATTCCCTAATTTTAATTCCTAGCCTTAAAGTCTTTAAAGATAGTTTGAAATGAGTACATGAGTCGATGGACATCGTTTGTTGCTCTCGGAAATATATTAATCTCCCATTTCTTTCGGGCGATAGTCAGCAATTTCGCCACTGGTTCCGAGTAACTATTAGAAATAAAATAACTACCACCTTCATAGCGAATGTCTGACGCTAATCCGATAAAAGCCCCAGCCATTTCCAATTTAAGTTCCGAGGTGTTGTGCTGAGATTTTACTGCTAAAATTACTTGCGAGTGTCTCGGTTCACGCTTCAGTAAGCGGCAAATATTCGCTTCTTTTTGGTACAACATTAACAGGTTACAATTTTGCAGAACTCCGGCTCTACCTTGGACTTTTACTCCTAGGTGAACTTCGATGGCTGGCTTGTCGGGAAATTCCACGACTGCATAGCTATATGGATGAGTATTACCATGAATTTTGCCCGCTATTTTTCTAAATGTTAAATATTTGGGCGTTTCGTCTAAAACATTGTTATAGTAGATATTTCCTCCTTCATTAGCAATTGCTTTTAATAGGATAGTGAACAGGTAAACATCAAAGATATTGGCTTGTTCGATCGCTCCATTGAAATCGGGATTAATCGCAATGCTCAATTTGCTCTTGATTTCGGCATTGGTGAGGTAGTTGCTGGGCTCGGATGGTAATTTATCGAGCAGTGTCTTAAGGGCGATCGCCTGTTTGTTCCGTGCGGCTGTCAGATTAGAGGTAAACTCAATAGTCTGGGCGGATTGTGCACTGGATGTGGCAAAGGTAATTTTGGTGTTGAGGGGAGATGTTTCAGATTCTACTTTTAAGAAATAAGCAATCTCGTCTTCCATTTCGGAAGTGTGGACTGTTGCTTGTTCGATCGCATCAATTAACATCAAAAGTTGTTCTTTTGGTGTATAATCTTGTATCTTGAGTAAAGGTGTTTTTCTTTTGAGCGATCGCTCTTCAATTGTTTTGCCAATCTCTACTGTGTCGGCTACTTGTTGAGCTACCCAACCCAAATTAAACTCATTCAGAATTGCCGCCAGTTCTTGATAGACTTTGGCATACTCTATCTCGTCCATAATTGTTTCTGCGTTGCACACTATGCTAATTATACAAGCTAGTTGATTTTTTTGTCAATAGTCTGCCAATTTTAGATTTTAGAATTACTCCAACCGATGAATTCGGGGACTTTTCAGTCAACAGTTAACCGTCAACAGCCAACAGTCAACCGTTAACAGTCAACCGTTAACATCCAATTAGCAGTAAGCTATTTTACGACAAACACGCGATCGCAAAAATGGCAACTATCAACGACAACTACCTGAAACTCAAAGCCGGCTACCTATTTCCCGAAATTGGGCGCAGGGTGAAAGCCTATGCAGACGCAAATCCAAGCGCACCAATCATCCGCCTAGGGATTGGCGATGTCACGGAACCCCTACCAGAAGCTTGCCGCCTCGCGATGGTGGCTGCGGTGGAAGAAATGGGTTCGCGGGATACCTTCAAAGGATATGGCCCGGAACAAGGTTATGAATGGCTGAGGGAGCGCATTGCCGAGCACGACTTCAAGTCGCGGGGATGCGATATTGATGCTTCGGAAATCTTTATTTCTGACGGTTCTAAGTGCGATTGTGGTAATATTCTGGATATCTTTGGCAACGATAACGCGATCGCCGTTACCGATCCAGTTTACCCGGTGTATGTAGACACGAACGTGATGGCTGGACACACGGGAGATGCGAACGAAAATGGCGAATACGAAGGCTTCGTTTACCTGCCAATTACCGCAGAAAACAACTTTACCGCCCAAATTCCGACAGACAAAAAAGTCGATTTAATTTACCTGTGTTTTCCCAACAATCCGACGGGAGCAACTGCAACCAAGGAACACTTGCAAGCTTGGGTAAAATATGCTAAGGCGAACGGTTCGATTATTTTCTTCGATGCAGCCTACGAAGCCTATATTACCGATCCGAGTTTGCCCCATTCTATCTACGAAATTGAAGGTGCGCGCGATTGTGCGATCGAATTTCGTTCATTCTCCAAGAATGCTGGTTTCACCGGTACTCGCTGTGCATTAACAGTTGTACCGAAAACTTTGACAGGAAAAGCCGCCGATGGTTCGGATGTCGAAATTTGGAAGTTGTGGAATCGCCGTCAATCTACTAAATTTAACGGCGTTTCTTACATTGTACAACGCGGTGCTGAGGCGGTTTATTCCGATGCTGGCAAAGCACAAATTCAGGCATTAGTCAATTTTTACATGGAAAATGCGGCGATTATCCGCGAGAAATTGACAGCGGCGGGAATCGAGGTTTTTGGTGGCGAAAATGCGCCCTATGTGTGGGTGAAAACGCCTAATGGTTTATCGAGTTGGGATTTCTTTCAGAAGTTGCTGGAAACTTGCAATGTGGTGGGAACACCTGGTTCTGGTTTTGGTGCGGCGGGCGAGGGTTATTTCCGTATTTCCGCGTTTAATAGTCGGGAGAATGTGGAGGAAGCCATGAGACGAATTGTGGAGAAGTTTAAGGTTTAGTCTCATGTGAGTCCGGTAGGGACACGGCACTGCCGTGTCCCTACTCCCATCTGCTGTATTTCATCCGATTGAAAAGTGTTATAATCTAATCCAGACAACTTTATTCTGAGCGTGAAAAAGCAATGTCCTATAGCGAATTCACCCTCAAAAAAGTCAAACAAGACTTTCAGCTTACCCTAATAGAAGTACCTACTTTTATTATTTCAGCGCCGCCAATTCAGCCGAGTCCAGCCCTAGCTGAGTTCATCGAAAAACGCCTACCTCTAGCCCTAGCACTGAATACCGAAAAAGCTCGTTCTGAAATGATTATCTGTCCAATTCTGCTAGAATTAAAAGATATTTTTCATCAGCAAATCAGCCTTTTTTCTGGCAATGATTTTACCGTCGATCAATCTGTCGGACTGAACGGTGTTTGCGACTTCCTAATTAGCAAATCGCCGGAACAACTTTTCATCGAAACTCCTGCTATGATTGTAGTGGAAGCTAAAAAAGAAGACATCAACGGCGGACTTGGACAATGTATTGCTGAGATGATTGCGGCTCAACGTTTCAATGAGAAAAACGGCGACTTTGTAAACAAGCTTTATGGTTGCGTTACGACGGGGAATTTGTGGAAATTCATCAAACTTGAAGAGCAAACTGTTACCATTGCTTTGAGAGAATACTCGCTACCGCCAGTTGATGAAATTTTGGGAATCTTAGTTAGCTTTATTACTTAGTTGGGACTTACACATCATAGCCCAAAACAACTAATTTTCACAAGTTTTGGTATCTGTAATTAAGGACTATCAAAAAAAATGACTACAATTATCCAAAATTAATATTATGCCTTACAGTCAATTCACTCTCCAGCAAGTCACTCAAGAATTTAAGCTAAAAATTGTTGAAGTCAGCACATTTTTGCCAGTTACCAATCCTGTATCTCCCAGTTCGTATTTAACGGAATTTATCGAAAGGCATTTCGATTTAGCACTGGCACTCAACACGGAAAAAGCTCGCTCAGAAATGCTGATTTGTCCAATTTTATTAGCTGTGAAAGAGGCATTAGGCGGAAAGATTAGCTTGTTTTCGGGGGAAGACTTCACTGTCGAGCCGGAAACAGGACTTAACGGCATCTGCGATTACATTCTCAGCCTTTCTTCTGAGCAATTATTTGTCACAGCGCCAGTGGCTATAATAGTGGAAGCTAAGAAAGAAGATTTGAAAGGAGGATTGGGTCAATGTGTGGCAGAAATGCTGGCGGCACAAAAGTTCAACGCGGCTAAGCAAAGTTCTATTCCGATAATTTATGGAGCGATTACAACAGGGAGTATCTGGCGATTTTTGAAATTGGAAGAGCAAACTGTTACGATCGGTTTGAGGGAATATTCTTTAATGCCGATCGAGCAAATTTTGGGAATTTTAGTTAGCTTTATTAGTTACTAAGTTTGAGGAGGTTAAATTTCACGATTTGTGGTACGATCGACCAGATAAACTCAACTACATTGAAGGCAAGCCAACACAGGAGTTTTATATGCACTTGCTACGAGTTCAAGTTCCTGATTTTCGGGGCTTGAAAAATATAGACATCTCTTTTGAAAAAGATTTTGTTCCTAGTATTTTTCCACTGGGCAGTCAAAATGGTGGCGGTAAAAGTACGCTGTTGCAGTTAATTTTTGTGTTGCTACACTGTTCTGTTGATGAGGATAAAAAACCATTTTTACAAAATCTACTTCAGGGATTTAAAGTTGCTGATATCCAAGATAAAAGAGTCTTAGCTATTATTGACATTTGGGATGGACAAAAAATTGTTAATCTTGAATTTTTTTTGGAAGAATATTCAACGTCAGAATTGATGGTTGATTTTAATGAAGATATAAATTCAGAGGATAGCATCAATCTATGTTATTATTCAAACGCTCAAAAATTAAATAATAATCGAGAGCCAAATACAAAGCTACAATGTCATTTGACTCATCAAAGTAAAGATAAAGCAAAATCATTATTACATAAGATATCGCGTAAAATTTTTCTAGCTGCTCCATCCACGCAAATTTTTCTATTTCTTCCGCCGGATTCTAGAAAACTATTATTTAGCAGCTCAAGTAAGGCAGATAAGAATTATTACGGGATACTCACATCTGCAAGATCTGAATTAGCAGGCTTGTTTACCTATGACTTCCTTGCTGTAAACCTACTTATTAAATCATTTAAAGATGCTCGCGATAAAGATTTCAGAAAAGCAATTAAAACAGGTAGCTACGGGAACAGTTATCAAGCTCTAATTAACGACTTAAATCTGCTGTTGGGAAATAAAAGGATAAATTTAAATGAAGATTTTTCGGGAGTCAATTTTAAATTGGATAATAATGGTGAAACGATAGAACTATATCCAGAAGATTTAAGTCACGGCGAACTCAAAAGACTTAGCATTTATATATGGCTCAAGTCCCGCAACATAGAAGATGCTATTGTGTTGATGGATGAAGTTGAAATTGCTTTTCATCCAGATTGGCAATATCAAATTATATCAGACCTTAAAGAGTGGGCGCCTAGCAATCAATATATTCTGGCAACTCACTCCTACGCATTATGTGAAGCTTTGACACCGGCTCATGTTAAAGAAATTGAGCCAAAACTAATTAAACAAGAATCCTAATATTACAAATGAGTTTTAATTCAGAACAGCTAAAAAAACATTGCGAGGCAATTCTGCAATCGCGGAGAATTAAAAACAAAATTGTGGTATTATGCGAAGGTGCTTCTCCGAAAATAAAGGGTAAAGAGTCACCTCAAGCTTATAGGGCAATGGAGCAAATGCCTGATGCCAATTTTTATAAGGCTTGCATTCCGACATGGTGGAGGCAGAATAGACCGGAATTTTTCAATTGTGGCGATCGCAAAGATGTCATAGACACCTACTTTACTCTTTTAACATTACACGAACAGGATAGCACTAATTCGTATCTAGATTGCGATCGGCTTTTTGCAATGATAGATTTAGACTTGCACTTGCAAAAGATTAATATTGATAATTACAGTTTTCGTGATACAGAAGCAATTTTTTGCAGTCTTTACGAAAAATCCCAGGTGAAAGCACAAAATGCAGCACAGCACCGGATATGGATTACAGGCTTGATTCATAAGGAAGCATATTTTATCACACCTGAACTTCAATCAGTATTTGATGATTATCCTAATTCTCCTATGTATCAGGATAATCTTGTTCAACTGAATAGTATTTATATGGATATGGCTGATAAAGTTAGTAGCGATCCAGACTTGAAGAATAACCTTAACATACGGAGAGCGCTCGATCGCATAAATCATTGTTTAAATTGTACAGATTTAGATAAATTACAAGATTCATGGAAAACTGAGTTTAAAAATACGTCTGATGAAACACGGAAGCATCAGTTAATTAGGGCTTTGCTCACAATTAAAAAAGTTAAGAATAAGAAACAACCTGAGCATGATTATTGGGAAAAAATTAAGCCACCCGCTGACTGGAGTGGGAATGAGAAAGTATTTAGAGAGCAACTCTCGTTAGAGATTGGGAGATTTTATTCACAGCAAAGTAGTGATGTTGAGTGTCATATTCCTTTTTTTTTCAAAGCGTTGCATGAGTCAGTTTAAACAAAACACCTCAATTATAATTTTGCAAAATTGGGATGCTCCCTATGGACACTTCGACTACGCTCAGTGACCAGAATTATCATTATACACACTTCGACTACGCTCAGTGACCAGAATTATTGTTGCTATATCAGATTAAACTAAACCAGCTTGAAAAATCTGGTTCGCAGTCAGACTCAAATCAGGAAACGTTTGCGACACAATCCGGTCATTATCCCGAAACTTGAAGATTTGATATTCACCATCTACTAAGTTACAGACAGTAATCGTTGGTTGTTTGGGATTACCAATAAAATTGCGTCCACCCAACGCAGCATAGTCCACAATCCAATATTCAGCGATACCCATCTCCTCATAATCACCATATTTCAAATAGTAATCATCGCGCCAATTGGTTGACACAACTTCGATCGCCAAAGGTATCGATTCACCTAAACTGAGGATAGATTGTTTTTGCCACAATGCTTCATTCACTAGGTTTGCACGATTCAGCACCAACAGATCGGGGAAATAACCAGAATCTTTTTCAGGAGGTCTAACTATCACTTGGTTTGGGATACCATAGGGTAATCCCAGACATTTGATTTCAACAGCAATTTTGACTGTTAGAAAACCTGTAACTTCCTCATGTTTGCCTACTGGTTGTGCCATCTCAACAATATCTCTATTATGCAGTTCGTAGCGTACCGTCCTATTTTTAGGTAGCCACTCCACAAATTCCTCGAAGTTTATGAGCTTTGGTAAAGCTAGAGCCATATATCTTCAGAATGACTGATAATATTGATTATACCAAATTTATCGCGTAATTTAGTAGAGGTAATTTGTAGACTAGAGATATGCAAGCACAATTTTTCAATCTTGCCTAATACTATCAGGTACACCCACGGCCGAAATTCCGGCGATCGCCTTTAAATTCTGACACCGAATCAAAGCATTAAAATCCAAACCAGAACCTTCAATTTGCGCCACAGCCTCGATCGCACCTAGCAAATGTTTCGCAGCCTCAGATTCACTGTAACCACGCCTCAGCGCCACTTTAACCGCCCCCTCATCAGCATCTAACTCCACTTGGGAACTGCGGTTATCCCGCCAAATCCGAGTCATCGCAAGTCCTGTCAAACCCCCCGCGATCGCAGTTCCGATCGCATCTCCCTGCAACAATTCTACCACTGTACCCACAATTCCGGCCAGTGCCACCCCTTGATAAACATCTGGTTTAAACCACTTAACATTCGCCAATAAACTGACAGTCCGCAATACCAGTAAATCTCGCTGTGGCTTCGATAGCAGCCTCCATAGGTCAAAATTAATGTAAATTGGTCGATCGCGATTCCAAGGCAAAGGAAACTGACTATCAATCACCTTGGATTGCTGAGGCTTATTAATAACTTTACACAGCATACGGCCGGAGGCGGGCATTATATCTAATAGGCGGCGAATTTCTGGTTCGGGATTCATATATTTTGGGGAATTGGGAATTGGGAATTGGGAATTGGTGATTACATCTGCATAAAATAATCATATCCGTAACCCTATATGGAAATTTCCACAAGTTTATTTTTGGAGGAAAGACCACACTTAATCGCTATAGAAGATTTCGGCACTTTAAACTTTTTAGCCAAAATTACAATTAATTCCTGATTGGCTTTACCATCCACAGGCGGCGATTTAAGATGTACTGTGAGGCTACCGTCTGGTTGTTCTTCGATGCTTTGATTTTTGGAATTTGGTTTAACTTTGATTGTTAAAATCATCCAATTTACAGTCCTGGAAATACTAAAGAAACCGGGTTTTCAACCAGTGTTAAAGGCTCAAATGCAGTATTTGTGTCAAAAACCCGGTTTCTGCGTCCAGGACTAATCTAGAAACCGTTGCGTCCCCAAATGACCATTGAGATTGAGAAGGAGAACAGAACTAGCAGCGAAACCCAACCGAGTGACAAAATATCCATAGTTATTTAACAAATTGTACAAAATGACTCCAAACCTAATCATAAGTTAATTTGAGCCATTTTTGAAATGAGGGCGCTGTGAAGAATTCATCAAATTTTAGTGCTGCTGAACGGCTGGAATCTTTGAAAGCGGGGGCTGTTGCTGCTTTTGGGGTGTTTTGCGGTTTTGGGGCGATCGCACTTACTAATACCTTGATTTTAGTCCCTAGGTTTGATTTTCTGGCGGGATTAGAGGTAGGGGCGATCGACCTAAATTTTGCTTTCAAAGGCTCGATCGCACTTTTGGCCGGTTTTCTATTCGGTGTCACTTACCGCTATGCTATTCGCACTGATACTAATCCGCAGCTAAAATCCGGTGTGGTATTGGCTTTTGGGCTGGTGCGGGCTTTTGGACAGTTGGATGCTGGATTGTTTTTTGAGACTGGAAAAATTCCTGTCGTACAGGATTTATTGCCCTTTGTGGTTCGGAGTGTCGAGAGTGTACTATTGTTTGGGATCGCAGGTTTTGTGTTGGATTGGGCGATCGGGCGATCGTGGATTAAGCCTTTTGACTCTTAAGCGCGATCGGGTTTCATGTCGTTTCCGGTTGCACGACCTATGATATAGAGGAGACGGCAGTGCCGTGTCCCTACCCAAAATCTGGACACGGCAATGCCGTTTCCCTACCCCAAAATCATCGTAGCACGGGCCATCACGCGATCTAGGACTACCCCGAGTAATTGTAGGGAAACGGCACTGCCGTCTCCTAATTTTGGGTAATATTAGTTCCCATGCCACCGCCCTTAAAAACTTAACACCTCAAATTCTGGACTACCATAGACCATTTGTTGATCTACCGCCGACAAAACCCGATTATTAGCAACATCAGAAACTAAACATTGACAAACTAACTGCGCTACATCAGCCCGATGAATTGTTCCAGCAACTCGACAATCTTCTGTTAAAACACCATTCCCCGTTGGTGGTTCCGATTTCAGTCCGCCCGGACGAATCACAGTATAAATCATCCCACTTGCTATCAAGTGATTTTCGGCTTTTTCCTTCTCAATTAAAACTGCGCCCAAAGTTTCTAAAGCTTGGGGTGGCAAAGCACCGGCACTGTTACCGCTACCGATTGATGAAACTAAAATAAACTTTTGTACACCAGCTTTGACAGCCGCATCAATCAAGTTTTTGTTGCCTAAATAATCCGCTCTTTCTCCATCTTTTGGTAAGCCGCCAATGGTGCTGATTACGGCATCAATCGGTGCGCCACCAGTCATCGCTACATCTATGGCTGCTGAGTCCAAAGCATCACCCAGAGTTACTTTGATGCCCATTGATGCTAATTCTGGACTGGTTTCGGGCGATCGCAAAAATGCAGTTACTTCAATATTTTGTTCTGTCAAACATTTCGCAATTTCTCTACCAACGCCTCGGCTAGCACCGGCTAAAAAAATATGGAGTTTCTCTGTCATATCAGTGTTTATGATAGCTTTACTTTCTGTCTTATACAGTATTATAACAATCCTCTATCAATTTGTAAATTATTTTTTTCTTTAACCGCAGAGGGCGCAGAGAACACAGAGGAAGAGAGGGGAATGATTCGCAATTCCCGATTCCCAATTCCCGATTCCCGTTAGATTTTTTGCCCTACCATTACTACCCAAGATTGAGCTTCGCGAGGTAAACCCGGTGGGCGATAGTAATGATTGACAATTGCAAATCCTGCTTGTTCCAACTCAGGCGCTAAGGTATGATATTCCCATCCAGTAGTATAGCGTTTTCCGGTCGGTCGCTCGTCGTAGCCTTCCCAGTCTCCCCGGCACATTGACATCACAATTGCACCGTCAACGACTAAGGCTTTGTGCAAATCTTTCAGCACTTTCATCATCTCATCCCTGGGAACATGAATCAGGGAAGCATTGGCAAAAATACCGTCAAATTCTGCCTTTGGCAAATCTAAATTCAGAAAAGATTGGTGTAAAACTTCGCATCCAGACAACTCTTTGGCTATCTCTACAAAAGCTGGTGTGGCATCTAAACCCACAACGGTGTGTCCTTGGCTCTTGAACGCCACCAAGTCTCGTCCCGGCCCGCACCCTACATCTAGGATTTTACCGGGGTTGCGGGGCATGGCAGCCGTCATGGCATCCCGATTTTGGGAGACATCATGATGCCATGTTCCTTCTCGGAAAGATTCGGCTGTTAGTTCATATTCTGCGATCGTCGCTTCTTCACGTTTGTCCACAATTCCTCCTATTTTAAACCTTTTTGCCCGTGAGAAAATAAGTGGTCATCTCTCCTTTGCCTTTGATCTCGATTGTACGGCGCCCGTCCAATACATACTTATCGCACAGCAGTTGATAGGTTGAATCACTGACTTGAATTTTACCAGGAAGTCCTTGGGATTCCATGCGGCTTGCTGTATTGACAGCATCTCCCCATAAGTCATAGATAAACTTTTTGGTGCCGATGACACCGGCGACGACAGGGCCTGTATTAATCCCAATGCGGATTTGGAGGGGTTGGCCGCTTTCGTCGGTAAATTGCATAATTTCTTGCTGCATTTCCAGGGCCATTTCCGCAATAGATTCGGCGTGATTTGCACAAGATACTGGCAAACCGCCTGCTACCATATAACTATCACCGATGGTTTTGATTTTTTCCAATCCATATCGATCAGTCAAATAATCAAATGCTGAAAATATTTTGTTAAGTAATTCGACTAATTCTTGAGGAGATGTGCGGGAGGATATTTCGGTAAATCCCACAATGTCAGCAAACAAAATCGTGACTTCAGTAAATCCGTCGGCAATATTGCTTTGACCTTGTTTTAGGCGATCGGCAATGGTTTCTGGTAAGATATTTAATAATAAACGTTCCGATTTTTCTTGTTCAGCACGCAATATTTCCTCGGCTGCTTGTCGCTGGGCAATTTCTTTGTAGACTCGGCGAAACATTTGATTGAAAGCGACCATTACTTCTCCCAATTCATCATCGCGCTTGACTGAAAGAGAGTAGAAATCCGGCTGTGCTCGATTTTTGCTCAAAGCATCTCCCGCAGCTATCAAATCATCGCGCAGTCTCAAAATAGGTGCAATTACTGTTCCTCCTAAAAACAGCATAGTCACAGTAGTCACAAAGGCTGTGATAATCAGAACAAGAATTGTAATTCGCCAGATAAATGCGTATAATTCTGATTGCACAGATGCAGCATCATGGCGCACAATTAAAATGTAGTTGCCACCCAAAGATTTATTAGTCCAAGCAACATCATACCGTTTGGCATCTAGATAGTGTTTGCGAAAAATCCGCTCATTCTTTGTTTGTTCTAAGCTAATTTCTGGTGGTTCGCCAAATGTATATACTAGCTGACCATTAGTCATATAGATAGATAATCCTAAGATAATTTCTGACTGTCTAATAGCAGTTTTTACTTTGGTTTCCAATAAGTTGCGATCGGATATATCTTGTTTGATTAAAAATACTAGGGAATCTATAGTGGCGCGGGATACTTGTTCGAGTTGGATTAATAGTTCATCTTCGCGCCGAAAATAGGAGGGAACTAAAATAATTGCCTCTATTACCAGAATGCTAGCAAATACCCACAGGGCGATTTGTCGAGACAACCGAGATTTAAAAAAACCTAAGAATGAGAAAACTCGCAATGACATAAAATTCACTATAGCAGAAGAAAGAAGGAAGAAGGAAGAATGTCCTTCTTCCTTCTACTTATCATAAACCAATTAAACTGATAGTGGACTGACTAATCTGCCGACTAGCAGATAAGTATTCATATCACCCTTGCCTTTGATGTGGATAATGCCTCTGTCTTCAAACAGATATTTATTTCGCAAAATATTGTAGGTTGATTTTGTGACTTGAATTGTGCCGGGAAGTCCGTGGGATTCCATGCGGGCTGCTGTATTGACGGCATCGCCCCAAAGGTCATAAATGAATTTTTTAGTGCCAATAACGCCTGCGATTGCAGGGCCAGTATTGATGCCGATGCGAATGTTAATTGTCGAATGATGTTTGGCGTTAAATTTCACTAATTCTTGCTGCATATCTAAAGCCATTTCTGCAATACTTTCGGCATGGTTGGTGCTGGGATTTGGTAAGCCTCCAACTACCATATAAGCATCGCCAATTGTTTTGATTTTTTCTAAGCCATACTTTTCGGTGAGGCTATCGAAGGCTGAAAAGATTTCGTTGAGAAAAATGAGTAATTCTTCGGGAGATATTTGAGATGAGAGTACGGTAAATCCCACGATATCAGCAAACAAAATTGTGACTTCGGCAAAGGCATCGGCAATCGTATTTTGACCTTCTTTTAACTTGGTGGCAATGGATTCTGGTAAAATATTGAGCAAAAGGCGATCGCACTTTTCTTGTTCTTTTACCAATTCTATATTTGTCTCTTGCAATTGGGCCGTGCGTTCCCTGACACGCTGCTCTAATTGTTTGGCATTTTGACGCAGCCTGCTGATAGATAAACTCAATCCTGAGATACCTAACACTGAAAGTCCGGCTAACAGGAAAAACAAGTTTTTTAGTCCGCCGCGAGTTTTTTCAGTGATGGTATCGAGAGGTTGAGTAATTTCTAATATCCCCCGCACATCTCCCACTTTCCAATCTTTTTTAGGACTGTAGGGGTGAGTGTTGTGACAGCTAACGCAGCTAGCAGTTAAAGGGTCGGCTTCTGCATATCGAAATGCTGGCTTACCGCGAAATTCCTCACTGCGAAAAAATTTCTGTGTCGGATTTTGCGTCAAATAGGTGAGGGCTTCTCGTTCAAAATCGTCTTGAGCCCCACCTTCTTTTTCCCGCCAAGGAAACGGGTAGTTGCTGTAAAGACGAACTGACACTTCAGGATTTTTTTTGGTAATATGTTGACCGAGTTCTATCAAAAAGGTTGCCGGTACAGGAACTGTTGTTTTTGTTGGATTGTAGTCGTGGGTAAAGTTAATGGCTTTAGCGCCGTTGAGGGGATTGACAACATCGGAACTGTAAAGGGTGCGGGCTTCTTTAATGCTTTGGGCATAAAGGGTGGCATTCTGGAGTGCTTGCGATGAAATTAGGGTGGAGGAAAGCTCAGACATATTTGTCATCGCTATGGCTACACCTACACAGAATAAGATTGTCACCGCAAGGATAATTCGTTTGTAAACTAATTGGCCGATCGCAGCCCGACTGTGAGAAATTAACTGGCGCATGGTATCCTCAAGTGTGAGGTTGAATTTTTATTCTGATTTAAGTACCACCAACATAACACTGCTTTTTGAGGCAATTTTTCTGGAATCAGAGTTAGAGAAAGACAGTATGGTGTCAGAGGTTGTTTGTGATTGTTTACGGCGAGGGCTGGAGTTCTCCGTAAAAGTACGCATAACTTAATAGCGCTAGTTGTAGTTATGTATGTATGTCGGTTAAGATAGTAATTGTAGTCTATGGTTAGCGATCGTGAATTCTGATTCTACTGCCTCACCTGTAAGTAAGGAGATATTGCCGGGAGAAGTTTTTATCAATACTGCGGATTTTGATACTGGCATTCGGCGACTTTTGCCTAAATATGATGAAATGTTGGATGTGTTAGCGGGTTGTATTAGTAGCACGAATCACCGTATTTTGGAACTGGGTTGCGGTACGGGGGAACTTAGTTTGAAAGTTCTGCAACGTTATCCATCGGCGGAAATAGTAGCTTTAGATTATTCGCCGCGAATGCTTGATTTTGCTCGTGCTAAAATAGAGTCAGCCGGATATGGAGCTAGGTGGACTGGAATTGAGTTGGATTTTGGAGAATGGGCGAATAATCCAAATTTTTCGGGTTTGCGTGATAAGTTTGATGGTTGTATTTCATCTCTGGCAATTCATCATCTGGATGATGAAATGAAGTTGAAGTTGTTTGAACGGATTTGTGAAAGTTTAAATCCTGATGGCTGTTTTTGGAATGCTGATCCGATGTTAGCAGAATCTGCAAGGATGCAAAAGGTTTATCAAGCGGCGCGGGAAGATTGGGCGGCTAGTCAGGGGGAAAAGTTGACGGCAATTCGGGGAAGTGTGGGGATGAGTGTATCTTATGGGTATTCTAATCCCGATCGCCTAGCAACACTCTATGCACATTTAGAGATGTTAGCACAAGCTGGATTTGAGGCGATCGCAGTTCCTTGGAAATATTACGGTATGGCGGTGTTTGGGGGTTTTGTTAAGTGAGTTGACAAAACAGAATACCAGAGGAATTTGGGCGAATCCCAGCGGTTAGAAACCGCGTCTACACGAACAAAGTCCGCCTACGCGGACTAAGAGGGTATTCGGAAATTTAGGGAGTAGGTGCAGCTTCTGGTGAAGGTACTGCTGGTTTTTCTAGCAACAGACGTTGTTTATTCCGAAATTCGGCGGCCGCATCGTTCAAATTTTGCCGCTGTTCGGTACTAAACTCTTCTATGCTACGACCATTTCCTAATCTGGATCTGTGAATTAAATCAAATACTCCTGTTCCACTGCTACCGGAAAAAGGGTCGGGATTGTCATTGGTTTGAAAGTTTTGCTGAGTCTGGGAATTGTTTAAGCCGTTAGCTTGGGCGAATGTTGCTTGGGGTAACAAAAGAGTGGAAAATGCGATCGCACTTAATGCTATTCTCATCATCAAATTGCCCGGTTTAGAAGTTTTGCTGTTCATAAGAAGAAGGAAGTTCGGCAACGGATTATGTAACGGATTTAACGGATGTAACGGATTGAAGTAATAATGCCCTTCGACCCTTCGACCCTTCGACTCCGCTCAGAGCGACGCTCCGCTCAGGGTGCAATAGTGGAAGATATCAATTGTAGCTAAATTCAGCGACATCCTAAAGAATCACGGGTAGAAACACCTGTTTGAGAGTTACTCCCACTAGCTATTTTGCACAATTCTTTGATTTGTGCACCATCCATAATTGCATCGGTAAAGTCAGCACCGATAATATTAACTCCGTCAAAAGTAGAACGCAGCAAAATTGATTCTACTAAGATAGAATCACTTAAATCAGCCTTGGTGAACTTAATTTGATCTATCATAGCATTAGTCAAATTTGCTCCATGCAAATTCGATTCAGTCATCACCGAAGCACTCATAATTGCTCCTCGCAAATCGGCATTAGAAAAGTTAGTCAAGTCCATGTTAGCGTTAGAGAACTCAGCCGCCCGCAAAACCTGACCAGAAAAATCACGCCTTGTCAGTTCGGCGTTGCTAAAGGACAGGGGAGGTGGATAATATTTAGATTGGGCCCAAGCCGGCAGAGGGCAGATTAAGATACTGAGTGTCAATAGGAATGCTGCTAGTTGCCGGAGTTTCATAAATTGGGTGTCCTTGCAAGGTAGATATCTGGTAGTGTATCCCGAACTTTGCGCGATCGACTAAAGAGTTACAATCTTAATTAATTAATGATGGACTTGAAAAAAACGATATGCTAAACTTTTTCTTAACTTGGGTGGTAGCGGCGGTTTCCCTGGTGATTACAGCTAACATTGTACCAGGTATCACGATCGTTAGCTTTCCGGCGGCGATGCTGGCTGCGGTGGTGATTGGATTTGTGAATGCGGTTGTCAGGCCGATTTTGACGGTGCTGACTCTGCCTTTGAGCATTCTTTCTTTGGGTTTGTTTTTATTCGTTGTGAATGCGATTTCGTTGTCCCTAGCTTCGTGGTTGGCTGGTGCTTTCAGTATCGGTTTTGCGGTTAGTGGTTTTTGGCCTGCTTTGTTCGGTTCCGTTGTTTTGTCGTTTGTTTCGGGCTTGATTGGTCAATTTGTGAATGCCGAGCAGTAAGATACTATCTTAAATATTCGATCGCACAAACTGCAACCGCTACAGTTACATAGCCTGGTTTTTCTTGACCTCGAAATATTTGTTTAGGAACTAAAAGCCTTTGACGGGCAGGCAAGATACCCATCCCACAATCAGATTCACTCTTTGTGGAAAAGGCATCTTGCCTGTTTTTGAGCATGGTGTAAGATGTCAGTTCGATCGCACAAAGTGCAGCGGCTTCTGCTACGCTGTATGTCCCGACTTTTTGCCCGACAATATGGGAAGGATTGGGAACTTCTACAGAATTTAGGATATTAGCAGGAAAGGTTTTTAAACCCCAGTTTCGGTGTTGGCAAAGTTCGATGATGCCGGTTTCATTAGCTTTAGTGTCTATTGTGGCAATTCCGGCGATCGCACTTTCGGGCAAGTTATAACTGTGACATACTTGTTGAATGGCAGTTTCGATTGATTCTCTCGATGTTCCACGTTGGCAACCTATCCCTATCCACAATACTCTAGAATTGGGCATAGGGAATGGGGCATTGGGCATTGTTGACTGTTGACTGTTGACTGTTGACTGTTGACTAATAACCAATTCCCCATTCCCAATTCCCCCATTCCCCAATTCGCAATTATTCATCTTTAATTAAAACCCCATTCAGAAAAATATCAGCTAATCCTTCAGCCATTTCCTGCATTTGCTGTGGAGAAGCATTGGGTTCCATAATTGTATTTTGACTAAAACCAGCAACGGCAAACATTCCCAAAAATACCTGAGCCACAATCTTCGGATTCATCTTCCGATAAACTCCTTTTTCCATCGCCGTTTCAAAAAAAGCCTCAGCCACAATACTCATTTTTCCGATTACTTCCAACTGAATTTTGTCGCGCAAGTCTGGGTGAAATTGCGCCTCCAAAAAACACACCCGCATCATGTCGCTATTCTCACGGATGTTCAACATCCGCCGCCGCATAACTTGAGCCACAGCTTTGTAACTGCCCATTTCGCTCAATTCCGTCAGCAAATCCGTCAGCAATTCCACCCATCCCTCCGTCGCCACCTCAATCAAAATTGCTTTTTTATTATCAAAATGCCGAAACAGAGTACCCTCCGCTACCCCAGCGGCTGTGGCTAATTCGCGAGTTGTCGTACCGTCATATCCACTGCGGGCAAACAACTTTTGAGCTGCTTGTAAAATCCGCTTCTTGGTTTCGGTTTCGGATGGAGGAGACTGATTGAAAATTCGCATAGCTT
Organism: Oscillatoriales bacterium; assembly: GCA_043742065.1. GTDB lineage: Bacteria > Cyanobacteriota > Cyanobacteriia > Cyanobacteriales > Microcoleaceae > Microcoleus. The sequence goes on along the minus strand of JAYTZD010000597.1, from coordinate 1,680 downwards.
TGTAATAGGTAGTTGGCGACTCGGAATAGCGCGATCGGGACTTGACGGCTGAATAATGTTAACATTTAAAGTTGTACGTTACTTTAATCTTAAACTCAAAACTCCTTGCTGTTTGACAATCCAAAGTCTAAAATTTAAAATCTAAAATCAAATGACCCCGCAGTCTCAAAAACTTCGCTCCCCCAAACGCCAAACTCAATTCCTTGCCTCCCTGCTGGCTGCTGTTCTGCTGTGGTGGGGAATTTCGCCTCAAATCGCGATCGCCCGCGAGAACCCCGCCAACAGCTCCCAAATAGTGTCTGCTGTCCCTTCGCTCGATCGAGTGATTAAGCAAGTCAGCGAATTTAAGCTCGACAACGGCATGACATTTGTCGTACTCGAAAGGCCCAGAGCGCCCGTAGCATCGTTCCTAATTCATGCTGACGTGGGAGGAGCAAACGAACCCGACGGGCAAACAGGAGTCGCACACTACCTCGAACATTTAGCCTTCAAAGGTACGCCCAAAATCGGCACTACCGACTACAAAGCCGAAAAACCGCTGTTAGAAAAGCAAGACAAACTTTTCGATCAAATTCAAGCAGCCAAAGCCAGTGGCAAAACAGAAGAATTAGCTAAATTCAAAGCAGAATTTGACAAAGCTGAAGCTGAATCTGCTCAATTTGTCAAACGCAACGAATTTGGAAAAATAGTCGAACAAGCAGGCGGTGTTGGCCTAAATGCTGCGACTTCTACTGATGCCACAATGTATTTTTATAGCCTTCCAGCTAATAAATTAGAGATGTGGATGTCACTGGAATCAGAGCGATTTCTAGAGCCAGTATTTCGGGAATTTTACAAAGAAAAACAGGTAATTCTCGAAGAGCGTAGGCTGCGAACCGAAAATTCTCCGATTGGACAAATGGTTGAAGTTTTTGCTGAGAAAGCTTTCTCAGTTCATCCCTATCGTCGCCCGGTAATTGGCTACACTCAAGATATTCAGAACCTCAGTCGCAGCGATGTGCAGAAGTTTTTTGATACTCACTATGTCCCTAGCAGCCTGACTGTTGCGATAGTAGGAGATGTGAAAGCCTCAGAGGTGAAGCGACTCGCTGAAGTTTATTTCGGTCGCTACAAGGCGAAGCCAGCGGCTCCTAAATTGCAAATTGTGGAACCTCCCCAAACCCAAACTAAGGAAGTGACGCTGAGGTTAAAAACTCAACCTTGGTATTTGGAAGGATACCACAGGCCTGCGATGAATCATCCCGACAATGCGGTTTATGAAATAATCGGTTCTTTGCTTAGCAGTGGCCGCACTTCTCGACTTTACAAATCTTTAGTAGTGGAAAAGCAATTAGCTTTGGCTGCTCAAGGTTTTAGCGGTTATCCGGGCGAGAAGTATCCGAATTTGATGTTGTTTTACGCTCAAACTGCTCCGGGCCGCACGGTGGATGAAGTGGCTGTGGCTTTGAGTCAGGAAATCGAGCGATTGAAAACTGAATCGGTTTCTGCTGAGGAATTGGAGCAAGTGAAAACTCAGGCGAGGGCTGGTTTATTGCGATCGCTAAATTCTAATATGGGCATGGCATTTTCGCTGTTGGATTATCAAGTAAAAACTGGTTCTTGGCGCAATTTGTTCAAGCAATTGGATGCCATCGCCAATGTTGCTCCTACCGATATTCAGCGTGTTTCTAAGGCAACTTT
>JAYTZD010000596.1:0-1085 GCA_043742065.1 Oscillatoriales bacterium | reverse complement strand
CAAGACCAACTGCTGTATTACCAGAGCCAATCAACGCATTACGAGGCGTGATAGGTGTTGTCTGTACAACTGCTGTTGCTACAGGGTTAATGCTTGCAAAGACTGCTACGTTTGCAACTGCGGTAACAGCAGCAGAAAGGTAGGAAGTTATCTCCAATACCACAAGGTTCTTTCCTGAACCTGCTGGGTTAGTGAGAATAAGTCCTGTTGCTGTTGCAGAACCAAGTGATAGTGCCTGAGATGCGGTGTTCGCTGCGGTGAACACACCACCACGAGTTACTGCTTCCTGATACTTACCGTGAACGTCTGACACTCCCTGTTCACCTGTACGGGTTGTTCTAATGAGGTTTTCTGAACCGTCCTGAACCACTCTGGGTCCAACTTGTCCAATCATTCCAATAGCCATATTATTTTTAGTTAACTGAGTAAATAACCAATAAACGCACATCTGTCGTGGACGTGGCGCATTGCGCTGTCCATGTTGCACCTCTCGTTGTTTGGGGTATCGCTACTCCTCCCAGCGAGAAGCCAACTGGGGTACTGCCCCCTATCGACATCAGGGGTATGATAACTGCACCGCCCAAATCATCTCTAATGTCGATTCGGGTGTTTGTGGATGCAGAAGTGTTTATTATAACAATGGCGAGAATGTCGTTGTATACATTCTGGTCGCCAGGGATAAGAGTAGTTTCTGCGGTTGTTGCTGAGAGGGTGACGAGCTTTGTTTTGATTCGGTCACGGGTGTTAGCAATACCCACCACTTCAAGGAGGTTTCCGTTGAGGATTCTATGACTGTTGCTGTTTCCACTGTCTATCCCACTTTCCTCATTCCTTGCACGAATCTCCATGAGGATTTCTTGCAGCACCTCACCAACCTCACTGTCAGAGGTTTGTATATTTCCAGCGGGAGTGACATTTGCTCCATATTCTTCACCATTAGCAGAACGCGTTACGTTATAGAGTCCACGCTGTTTACTCATTCTCACTGGGGAGAACTGGTTTTCAGTCGCCTGAGTTGGCAGGGTGTCGTCATATTGTGCAACGAGTCCTGAAGCCACAACACCTGTACCTGTAGAGTCAAAGGT
>JAYTZD010000595.1:0-9908 GCA_043742065.1 Oscillatoriales bacterium | reverse complement strand
TTGCCGATCGCAGTTTAGGAACATTTAATTCCTTCAAAGCAACCACTTCACCAACACCCGTATAAGCAATGCGCGCAGCCACTCCCGGCTGGTCATTTGCCACAGGAATTGCCACCATTGGGACTCCATTACTCAACGATTCTAAAGTCGTATTCATCCCAGCATGAGTAATTGTCAGAGCGGCTTTTTGCAGCAGTTCTAATTGCGGTGCATAGCCAACAACTATCGGATTTCCAGGCAATTTTGGCAAAGATTCGGGAGTCGCACCTCCTCCAAGATCAATCACCAATTGAGCGTCTAACCCTTCACAAGCAGAAGCAATGATTTGAAAGACTTCCAACAAGCGATTTTGAATAGTTCCCATAGAGGCATAAATCAATGGTTTACCAGTTAATTGTTCAAAGCAGAAAGGTACTGGTTGGCGCGTCGCTGAACTATGATAAGGGCCCGTAAAATGGAAATGTGGAGGTAAATTTTGCCTCGGAAAATCGAATTCAGGCGGCTGCTGACTGATTTGAGCGAGTTTAGAGTAATGATCGCTTGGCTGGGAATACAAAGGTAATTTCCACTCTTTGCGAGATTGGGCGATCGCCTCTCGAATCGGTTTGGTAAGCAGACTGAGTAACTGATAGCCAGTTTGGTTGCGTAAGCGTCCTTTCCAAGTTGGACTATATTGCCAAGTAGTTACAATAGGTGGAATGTTTGGTTCTCGATTCAAAAGTAACGCACCGCAAACTGTTACAAAAGGAAGGTTTAGAAGATCTGCAATTGTTCCTCCTTCCAGTGAAACTTGGTCTACAAGTAAAGCTTCTATACCGGCTTGTTTAATCGTAGTTGGTGCATCTCTGAGAATAGCAGTTAATCTTTTTTGACCTGCTTTAAGACTATGTTGCAAAGCAGCCAGTCCGCTGATCTTTCCTCGTTGGGCAAACTCTTCTGCGTTTGAGCCGAGGGGAAATTCATCTTCAGCTAATGGCTGGAATTTTAATCCGCTAGCTAACGTTTTGGCTTTAGCATCAAGGAATCCCAATACTGTGACTTGATGATCTCGGCGAATCAGTTCTTTGCCTAAAGGTATCATAACGTTGAGGTGGCCAGTGCCGGCTGGACAAATAATACCGAAGTGTGTCATTCGTAAAGGCTCCTTGAGGTTAAAGTTTTTTGGAGGAGGAAGTTTTTAATTAATCTGGATCGCGTTTACCTTGGCGGGGATTTTCCAATAACCCCAGTATTCCCTGATTCCTGTACCAGCAATACCACTCTTTAGAACTACGAATTGCTAGCCATAGCAACAACATCGCAATCAAAGCACCCTGGCGCGGCGCATCAAAAGCAAACAATACCAAAGCAATACACAACCCATCTTGGACAAAAATCACCCAAAGTGGCAAACCCCTCAGCCGATAAAACCATCCTGCTTGTACCAATTGTAAGACTAAAGCCAACAAACCTCCTACAATACCAATAATCCACAGCATCCAAGGGTGAGCAACAACTTCGTCTATGGGACGTATTTGTGCGATCGCAACTCCCATAATTGCCCCTACAATAGGACTGAAAATAACTTGCACAATTTGCATCACCCGCTGTCCCCCAAAGGTTTTAGAAGCAAATAGTTCTAACAGCGACCAACTCACCAAAATTGCGATCACCACTTGGGGGTGAAGCCTACGCAATAAAGGTATTTCCGACCAAAGTTTGTCGATGCGTAACAGACCAATTAACAGCAGGGGCATGGCGATTCTCATACCCCCCGACGCAGACGCAGATAAGGCGGCTAGGAGTGCAACCATCATAATAATTTAGTTAAGAAAGAAAGTAAGTAAGTTAATTAATTAGTTGATCGCTATTCAGAATTTAATGCCCCTAATTGCTGACTTTGATTTAAGCGATCGATCTCAAATTTTGCCTTGAGTTGAGATCTCAATCTCTATTCTAAGTGTATATGCTTGATTTCTGCTGAGGAATGCCAGATTCGCGATCGAGACAAAGCAGTTTGTTGACAATTGACAGTTGATAGTTGATAGTTGACAGTTGATAGTTGACCCTTCGACTCTTCGACTACACTCAGGGCACCGCAACCGTCAACTGACAACCAACAACTGACAACCAACTTTTATGACTGAATCATTATTTACCGATGCCAGCCGCCGATTAGAACGAGCCTTAAAATATGTATCCCTTTCGGAGGATACGATCGAACGACTAAAATATCCAAAATCTAGCTTAATTGTATCAATCCCCGTACGAATGGACAACGGTTCGCTGCGAATTTTTCAAGGTTATCGAGTGCGCTACGACAATACCAGAGGCCCATCTAAGGGAGGAGTACGCTACCATCCGAAAGTATCCCTTGACGAAGTGCAATCCTTGGCATTTTGGATGACTTTTAAATGTGCAGTTTTGAACTTGCCCTTTGGAGGAGCCAAGGGAGGAATCACCTTAAATCCGAAGGAATTGTCAAAACTGGAATTGGAACGGTTGAGCCGGGGCTATGTGGATGCGATCGCAGATTTCATCGGCCCAGACATCGATATTCCCGCACCAGATGTCTACACTAATCCGATGATCATGGGTTGGATGATGGATCAATATAATATCATCAAACGGCAACTTTGTCCAGCAGTTGTGACTGGTAAACCCGTAACAATTGGTGGCAGTTTAGGTCGAGATACGGCAACAGCAACTGGTGCTTTCTTTGTATTAGAAACTATTCTACCCAAATTTCAGCTAACTCCTCACAATACAACAGTAGCAGTCCAAGGTTTTGGCAATGCCGGTGCAGAAATAGCAGAACTGCTCTGGAAAGCAGGCTACAAAGTAGTTGCAGTCAGCGATTCCCAAGGTGGAATTTATGCTAAACAAGGTCTGGATATACCGAGCATTCGCAGTTCAAAAGAGTCGAATAAAGGTATCAAAGCTATTTACTGCGAAGGCTCTGTCTGCAATATTGTCGAACATCAAATATTGACGAATCAGGAAATTCTAGCATTAGATGTAGATGTGTTGATTCCAGCAGCTTTGGAAAATCAAATCACCGAAGCTAATGTTGAGAGTATCAAGGCTAAGTTCATTCTGGAAGTAGCTAACGGCCCGATCGATTCCGCTGCTGATTTGATTTTAGAAGCCAAGGGAATTCAGATTATTCCTGATATCTTAGTCAATGCTGGAGGCGTAACAGTTAGTTATTTTGAATGGGTGCAAAATCGCAGCGGACTTTATTGGACGCTGGAGGAAGTAAACCAGCGGTTGAAGGATAAAATGATCGAGGAAACTGAAGCAATTTGGAAAATAGCCCAGGAGTTGTCAGTGTGTATGAGAACTGCTGCTTATGTGTACGGATTAAATCGACTCGGAGAAGCGATGAATGCCAAGGGAACACGAGATTATTATGTGAATGGTTGACCATTTCAATGCCATGAATTACGGCGTAGGCGAGTTCTAATTCATTGTCAAATGTTTTGTACGATTACTCTCATTTGTCCAACCTGAGCAGCTTGTTGAGCTTCTTGCTCCATTGCACTCACAGGTTAAAATTTTTAGATGCTTTAGATGCTCGATCGTCTATAATGTTTGTATTACCTATCAAGAGTGTTTGTATGAGCCAGACAATATCTGATAAACTACGCTTTACTACCGCTGATTTAGAACTATTGCCTGATAATGGCGATCGCTATGAAATTATTGATGGGGAGCTATTTATGACTAGAGCACCGCATTGGGGGCATCAACAGACTTGTGGCAGATTTTTTTCTTGTCTTGATACTTGGTCGATGTCTACTGGTATGGGACGAGCCGCCATCAATCCAGGCCTTATTTTCACGGATGCCGATAACGTCATCCCCGATGTAGTTTGGGCTAGCAACGAACGCTTGGCTATCTTACTAGACGAAGCCGGACAATTAACTGCCGCACCAGAGTTAATTGTGGAAGTGTTATCCCCCGGTGCAGACAATGAAAGGCGCGATCGAGACTTGAAACTGAGACTCTATTCTGTACGAGGAGTCCAAGAATACTGGGTTGTGAATTGGCAGTTGCAACAAATAGAAGTTTATCGCAGGGAACAAGCAAGTTTAAGGCTAATTGCTACGCTGTTTAGTAATGATCAACTTACTTCGCCGTTATTACCCAGTTTTAGTTGCTCTGTGGCTCAGATTTTTGCGTAGATCATGAAAAGACCATTTTACAACTTAATTGCTATTCTAGGAATCTTTACTATTTTTGGCAATATATCTCCTGCTATCTCTGCTAAATCCTCAGCAATACTAATAGTTCAAAAAACGATTGTTCAAAATCCTGCTGAAGACTTATTCAATAGCGGTTTTGCCAAATCAGAGGCTGGAGATATTGAAGGTGCGATCGCAGATTATACCGCAGCCATCCGCCTCAACCCAAACTACGCCGAAGCCTACAACAAACGTGGCATCATCCACGCCCGTAACCTCAAAGATTACCCAGCAGCCAAAGCAGATTTCGATCGCGCAATTGCCATCAACCCCAACTACGGCGACGCCTACTACAACCGCGCCAGAGTCCGCGAATTCTTAGAAGACAAACCAGGTGCGATAGGCGACTATCAAAAAGCAGCCGAACTCTATCAAAAATCCGGCAATACCAACGATTACCAAGATGCCATCAAACATCTGCAGATACTACAAAAATAAATTGATTGTGCAAACATAGTATAATACTCTTCTATCTGCGTTCATCCGCGTTCATCTGCCTTTATCTGCGGTTGAAAATTCCCAATCCACTATTCAAACAATGTCCGTAATTTCCACCATCACCGTCACCGTACCCGCCACAACCGCCAACTTAGGCCCCGGATTCGACTGCATCGGCGCTGCTTTAAGCCTCTACAACCGCTTCCAATTCTCCCTTCTCGAACCCTCAGCAACCGAGAAACTGAAAATTACTGTTACGGGCGCAGAAGCAGCCAAAGTCAAGACAGATGAAAGCAATCTCGCCTATGTAGCATTTGTCACCTTGTACGATCGCCTCAACCAATCGCCGCCACCCGTCGCCATACACATAGATATGCAAGTGCCGCTTGCTAGAGGTTTGGGAAGTTCCGCCACAGCGATTGTCGGGGGGTTAGTCGGCGCAAATGAATTAGCTGGTGCGCCTTTGAGTCAGGTGGAAGTGATGCAGTTGGCGATCGAACTTGAAGGACATCCCGACAACGTTGTCCCCGCTTTACTGGGAGGCTGTCGCCTCGCTGCTACCCAAACACCGGGCGGTTCCTGGCAAATTTGCGATATTCCGTGGCATCCTGATATTGTGCCGGTGGTAGCGATTCCCGATTTTGAACTATCTACAGCCGAGGCGCGCCAAGTTTTGCCAACAGATTACAGCAGGGCTGATGCAATTTTCAATGCCGCACACCTGGGTTTGTTGGTGCGGGCGTTGGCTACGGGCGATCGAGATTGGCTGCGCTGCGCCCTCCAAGACAAAATTCACCAACCTTACCGCCAATCTCTGATTCAGGGATATGAAGCTGTGCAAGAAGCTGCAATGAATGCAGGGGCCTGTGGAATGGTGATTAGCGGTGCTGGGCCGACGCTTTTGGCTTTAACAGATGTTACTAATGTTGATGCGGTTGTGAGGGAAATGGCGGCTGCTTGGGGGGATGTTGGGGTGAAGGCTGATGTCAGGGCGATCGCGATCGATACTCAAGGCGCGATAATTTCTGGTTAATAATTTGTAAGGTGCGGACTACCAGCCCGCGTCTTGCAATAAAACTCTCCAGAAAAGCCATGCAATAGCAGACAGGATGCCTACCCCTCTAGTAGCTTGTCATTGGCAATAGATATTATTTATTGCTAATCGACGCTCGAAGTCAGAAGATTTATCAATCGCCCGCTATGAGATTTCAATCGTTTGAGGGACTTTTTTACCACCTTAACAGGCTCGGCAATAGCCACAGCTACCCCAACTTTTTTATTTATTACCTTGACAAGCGTAAGCTTTGCTCATATAGTTTTTCCGTATCAACAAATACATTACATCCAGATGATTCCAATGTGGATAGAGTCCGATGGTCATCTATGGCTCACTCATTATTGGTAATACCAAAGGAGAGTTCAATGCGAATCTTGATTACTTACCCTGTTGCGGAAGATGTTCTGCTTGGAATCCTTAATGATAACGTTATCTATCGGCCTGACTTGCAAACCAAGGGAGACCGTTTCGTAACCAAGGCATTGACTGAGCTTAGACCAGATGTTCTGATAGCCCAAAAATTGCCTGATGAACAGGTTGTTAAAAGTTGGGTATTAGCAACACCTGATTCAGCGCGGTTCATTGTGCAAAAGGGTAATAGCCAGTACGCTGGTGAAGCTAAACATTTCTCGTTTGCAGGTGTCCCAGTTTTTACTACTGTACCTGATGATCGAATTCATCCCGATATTCAGCCACTGATCTTGGCTGAGCGTGTCCATACAAAGCGGTCTCATGTGTGGGGGGGGGTAAGAAGAGTGTCGTTTCTGCAAACCAAAAAGTCTCTGTCGCTCTTGTAGGTGCCGGCATTGTCAATCTTATAACCGCCTATTATTTGACAAAAGCCGGTTACAGCATTGCAATGTATGATGCCTCGCCCGATCCTAGGAAATCCGAACACTGGTCAAAATATGGCTGCACACGTGGGGGCGGCGACGCAAGGATGTTTACCCTCACGGAGGCTGATAATTACAACGACAAAGACTTTACAGCGATCTCTCACTTCAACAATTTGTTCGACAGTAAAGTGTCGGAATCTGGATGGATGATCTGCGATAAAAATAATATATCCATACCTGAAAAGACATGGATACACGAGTACGAAGCAGTTCCCCCATATTTGGCAAACGTTTACAACAACGATATCTTGTCTTTCAACCATGAAAGCCACCCCTTGTGGGAAGATTTGATCGAGAATGCTTCGGAATTATTCCAAGACGTTGAACTTCGGGAAGGTATTGTCCGTCTGTACTCGGATGAATCACATTATCGACAAAGTATTGAACGCCATAGAGAGATAAAGTCTTTAAGATGTACTTTGACACCTGAAGAGTTGATAGAAAAATACCCTGCCTTGGCAGATGCTTGTGCAAGCGGCTTAGTTGTTGGTGCAATCGAGGTGGTTGGTTTTACACTTAATGTACACAAATTTATCGAAAACTTGCTCGATAGTTTGGAGAGATTAGGTATCCAATGCTTCTGGAATCAGAGCGTTAAAAAAATTATTCGGGACGACCACGGTGTTGTCATCGGGCTGGTCTCAGGTAATCATACGATCACCGCAGATAATTACGTCATTTCTCCTGGTGTGTATGGTTCTGAATTACTGAGAGGGACACAAGCGGAGAACAAAATTCAGGGTGTGTTAGGTTGCTGGATGGTCATCCCGAATTTAGCACCGAAGCTCAAGCATTCGTTAAAAATAGCTCGCAAGGATCACATCACAGAAGATGCAAATGTCACTGTAGCCACAGATTCTGAAGGGGAAGATATTTTGATCTTTGGATCTGGCTACGGTTATACAGGTCTTGACCCCAATAATATACTTCCCGATGATCTTGAAGCGATGTACTGCGGGATAGAAGATTCACTAAAACACTATTTTCCTGCTGCCTACGAGGCAGCAAAACAAAATGGATTGTTGAAGGCAAGCCGCCGATATTGCGTACGTCCGTGGACATCCACCAGCCTTGGGGTTTTTGAGGTTGTTGAAGTCGCCAGAGACGGCAAATTGATCGTTACTGGAGGACACAATACGGGAGGCTTTACGCAATCGCCGGCGATTGCCAATGCGGTTTTGGCAGCACTCCAAGGAGAATTTCATTCTATGCATCAACTTTATCATCCGAACCGCTTTACCTCCTTTTACTATGAAATTCCCCATCGGCACATCCGCGAAACTATTGCTGTAGGGTAATTTAGGCTATTTTCTCTCTTGCAGATACTGGATACTCCCTATAAAAGCTGGATAGCTCTATTGACTATACTATTAAGCTTTTTGGGAAATTTTAGTACATTTGCACAGGGCAAGTTTAGTTTACTGAAACAGCGTAGGCGTGGATGCATGGCTGATTCATTCTCAATTCCAATGGACTATTTGCCTCTTTCCAAAGCCTCTGACAGCAAGGAGAACAGGAGTTTTCAATAATGAGGGACTTCTTGGCTAGAAATATCTGCCCAACACCTTACAGCATAAGAGTTAAAAAAGTTGGAAAATTTTAGAATGAATCAGCCCTGGGCGTAGATGGGAGGCAATTTTCATGAACATTAACAGTACAAGGATAGATTTATCGTGATTAGAAGAAGCAGCAATAATTATACTCTGGTTAATGATTGTAGTAAGCGCCTACGCATTTTGGTACTATGCTCCGATGATCCACAGCACCATTACCTAATCTCCGAACTCGCAGCTCGATTTGACCTAGTAGGTGCTATTATCGAACCAGGTAAAGACCAGCACCAACGGCTTTGGCAGAAGGCTAAATACATCGACTGGTTATACAGGTACTGGCATATCAAGCGTCAAAAACTAACTGGTAGAAGCCGCTATCGGTGCGACTATTTCTCACCGCTTATACGCAATGTCAGCCATATAAACAAGATATACGTTGATTGGATAGGCTCTCAAGAGACAGTAGAAGCCATCAGAGATTTCAAACCAGATATCACTGTGGTGTGTGGCACCATGTACCTTCCTAAAAAAGTCATCCATGCAGCCGATTTCATGATCAATGTGCATGGGGGTTATCTTCCCGATTACCGAGGCAATCACTGCATCTTCTTCGCCTACTATAAAGCAGACTATGCCAAGATTGCTGCAACGCTCCATGTAGTTTCGTCCGAACTAGATGGTGGGGAAATTATTGAAATTGTGAAACCACCAATATACCCGCACGACAATGATGACCATTTATATTGCCGTGCCTTACATCTGGCAATGCTTAGGCTGTTCGAGATTATTGAAGATTTTGAGGCTGGCAGTCAATCCATCCAATGCTATCCCCAAGTAGGCAATGGGATGATGTATTGGCACCGAAGTCGTAAACCGCATCATGACTTTCTGCTGTGGCTAAAAAAGTCATTAGGGCTACAGCAAGTGCCTCATATTCCAGTGGAAAACTTCGAGCAAGAAACCCTCGCACAGCAGGTTTTAGAGGAGAGGTTGTCATGCGAATAGGGATACTGGAGACGGATCAAGTTCCCAACGATCTCATAGAGGATTTTGGTAGCTATGCCGATATGGTCGAAGCATGGCTGCGTCAGGAGCGCAGAGAGTTTTTGTTTAGTCGCTATGATGTGGTGCAGGAGATTTATCCACAAGATATTTCTGAGTGTGATGCCTACCTGATCACTGGCAGTAGAGCTAGTGTCTATGACCATGATCCTTGGTTATGCACTCTCTCTCAGTTTATCCGCGATATCTATATGCAATCCACGAAAAAGTTGATTGGCATCTGTTTCGGTCATCAGCTAATCGTGCAGTCACTAGGCGGAGTGGTGTACAAATCGCCCAAAGGTTGGGGAGTTGGGTTGGCACAAAGTGAGGTATATAAAACAGAACCTTGGATGATCCCTCTTGCCAAGAGTTTCAAATTACCGGTGATTCATCAAGACCAGGTAATTGAATTGCCAAAGGATGCGACGGTGATCGCGGGCAATCCCTTTTGCCCTTATAGTGTCGTCACATATGGCGGATCTGTCTTGACTTTTCAGGGACATCCAGAGCATAAAAAGACCTATACGCAGGCGTTAATGCTGCGCCGGAAAGATGTCATGGAAGAAACGGTGTTCTCCGCAGGCTTACGTTCACTGGCTGTAGTTTAGACTAACTAAAGATGAGAACGGTGGCAAAAGAAGAACTTGAGCCACCGCGCCGGGAGAGAATGAGGGTGAAAAATAAAACCTATCCA
>JAYTZD010000594.1:0-4999 GCA_043742065.1 Oscillatoriales bacterium | reverse complement strand
GGACAACTCAAAACTGGCCGCGATGTAGCAATTGCTGCACTGCTTGGTGCTGAGGAATTCGGTTTTGCCACCGCGCCGCTGGTGACTTTAGGCTGCATCATGATGCGCGTGTGCCATCAGAACACTTGCCCCGTCGGTGTTGCAACCCAAGATCCTCTGTTGCGGAAAAACTTCACGGGAGATCCGCAGCACACGGTAAACTTTATGACATTCATCGCCCAAGAAGTCCGGGAAATCATGGCGCAATTGGGCTTCCGCACCCTGAATGAAATGGTCGGGCGCACCGATGTTTTGGAAGCGCAACAAGCGGTGGAACACTGGAAGGCTAAGGGTTTGGATTTCTCGAACATCCTGTATCAGCCGGAAGTTGGGGCGGATGTCGGGCGTTATTGTCAGATGCCACAGGATCACGGGTTGGAAAAGTCGATCGACCTTAGTGTACTGCTGGATTTGTGCAAAAGTGCGATCGAACACGGCGAACCAGTCAAAGCAACTCTGCCAATTACCAACATCAACCGGGTTGTCGGCACAATTCTCGGCAACGAAATCACCAAACGCCACTGGGAAGGCTTACCGGATGACACCGTGCACCTGCACTTCCAAGGTAGCGCTGGACAAAGCTTTGGGGCATTCGTACCCAAGGGAGTCACCCTAGAGCTCGAAGGCGAAGCTAACGACTATTTGGGCAAAGGCCTCAGCGGTGGCAAAATCATCTTGTACCCGTCGCAGGCTTCCACCTTCGTCGCAGAGGAAAACGTGATTGTCGGCAACGTAGTGCTTTACGGAGCGACATCTGGCGAGGTTTTCATCCGAGGGATGGCCGGCGAACGTTTTGGGGTGCGTAACTCCGGCGTGAATGCGGTAGTCGAAGGTGTGGGCGATCACGGTTGCGAGTACATGACTGGCGGCAAAGTTGTAGTTTTGGGTGAAACCGGGCGCAATTTTGCAGCGGGAATGAGTGGCGGCGTTGCTTACATTTTGGATGAAGCGGGGGATTTTGCGACTCGTTGCAATATGTCAATGGTGGCGCTGGAAAAACTGGAGGATGCGGAGGAAATTGCAGATTTGCGGCAATTAATTCAGACTCATTTTGATTTGACTGGAAGTGCGATCGCATCGAAGGTTTTGGCAAATTGGGATGCGATGTTACCGGTGTTTGTGAAAGTGATGCCGATGGATTACAAGCGGGTGTTGCAGGCGATCGAAAGGGCGATCGCTGCTGGTTTGAGCGGTGATGATGCGCTGACGGCTGCGTTTGAAGAAAACGCTCGCGATGTCGCTCGGATTGGCGGTAGCTAGGGTTTAAGATGAGGAATGGGTAATGACTGTTATTAACCAGAAATTACCTATTCCTCATTGGTTGATTTTTGATGAAATTTACAAAAAAACCAGATACTGGACTTTTTGTTTAATATTTTTTGGTACTCAATTAGTCCTTTTGCCTTTGGTTTTTGTATTCATCATAAAGTAGGGTTATAAATCTCGATTATTATCTCTTTTTTTAGATTCCACACTTTCCAGAATATCCTTCATTAAAGAATCATTATTAGATGGTTTAAAAAAATCTGCTGGCATGGCAAATAATAAAACTTGCATAAGTGAATTTAGACCTGGGATAAGCATTAATAGAGAAATCCAAGGCGACCATCCAATGCTTCGTATACGCGGTATGTCCAGCCAAAAAATTTTAAAGCTGATAAAGCTTAGCGACAGACTTAATCGCAGATTTTTATTGACTATTACAGAGGGGAATATCGCCACACATACCCCAATTACAAGAGCAAGGCATAATAAATGGCCAATATATGGCACTCTACTCAGTTTCTTTGGGAAAATTATAGCCATTTAGATATAACCTACCTTCTTTTAACTAGGTATTGATTTGCATTTGCTAGATAAACACCTGTTTTTTCATAAACTACCACATATTGTTTTTTTGTCAATACATAGTTAAAAATTCTTTACTTTTAGTCTATAATTAGCCTGTGCCAAGCTAGACATCTTGCACTACTTTTGGCTAGCTCGCTCCGAGTTTGCTAGAATTGGGAAATCCGAACTAAGTAGGTAGGCGGGATTAAACCGAACAATGTAACAGTATGTAAACAGGCTGAAGTCAGCACGTAGAAAGCATTTGGACACTTTACAATCGTTTACATAGTTGTGTTTTAAAGCGCCGACTTACTTAAAGCAGATGAAAGTTGATGGAGAACCTGTCAAAGTTCCTGTGATCGAATTAGAAGGAACCAGTAACGACGTTTGACAGAAACACAAAGGAACACTATGAAAGCGATTGAAACCACCGGAACAATTGACGATCGAGGGATGCTTTGTATCGATCGCCCCCTTGCGCTTGCCAACCACAGCCACGTTCGGATTATTGTTTTAGTACCAGAAGACACTGACATCGATCCTGATGATGACCCCACTGAAACTGTCCTCGAAGGGATTCAGCAAGGCTTCCATGAGGCAATTACCGGACAAACTCTCCCTTTGTCTCAACTGTGGGATGGAATCGATGACAATTGATCGACAACCGATCCAAATTGAACTCACCCCCCGATTTCAACGAGACTTGCGAACTTTAGGAAAACGCTATCGCAACATTCGCAACGACATTCAGCCTGTAATCGAACAACTTCAAGCGGGGGAACTTCCGGGCGATCGCATTCCGGGAATGGATCACGAAATTTTCAAAGTCAGAATTAAAAACAGCGACATTCAAAAAGGCAAAAGCGCTGGCTACCGTGCTATTTATTACCTCAAAACTAGCGATTCGATTGTTTTGGTGACTATCTATTCTAAATCAGACCTATCAGACATCGCCGCCGAAACAGTTCGAGAAATTCTAGGCCAATACGAGCAACAATTTCCCGAATCAGAATAATTATGAATCAAGAATTTTGGAACCAGATCGAGTCCAAGTATCCACTTGGAAAACTAATATACGGCAAGATAGAATTTCATGCACCTTTTGGAGTGTTTGTCAATCTTGGTGATGCAGAGGTAAAAGGACTTATTCAAATTTCCGACTTTCTCGATACAGGCTCGATAACACCAGAAATGTATCCCGATATTGATTCGCCTGTTGGTGCTGTTGTCATTGGCTATACTAAAGACGATCGCCAACAAGTTTGGTTGAGCGTTAAACCCAGCGTTCTACAAAAAGCCCTTGTCAAGTTAAAAATTCCTGTGGCAAATCAATTATGAGCCAGATAGACTGTGCAAGCAATTGAAACCACCAGTTTTAACCCCATCTATTATGAGGTAATTAAGTAAACTATGAGTACAGCTCTAACAACAAAACAGTACATTGAAGAGCAGGAAGGTTGCTATCGAATTGTCGGAAAGCGGGTTTCTCTCGATTCAATTATTTATGCTTTCCTTGCGGGACAATCGCCTGAAAGTATCGTTCAATCATTCCCTGTGGTGACACTAGAAGAAGTTTATGGATCAATTACCTTTTACTTGGCCAATCGCACAGCCATTGATGCTTATTTATCGGAGGGAGAACAACTATTTGAAACATTGAAACAACAAGCAAGGGAAAGTAACTCATCCCTTTGCTGAGCTAAATTACTGTAAATTCACTCCAAAGTTTGCAAGGCTTCCAAAATAGATAGTCCTCAGATATATATCCACACTTCTCGTAGAAACCCATTGCGGTTTCATGTGCGACTGTAACTACCGTAATATCATCTTCCCCACCAACCATCTCTCGGATGCGAACCAATAATTCACTTCCTATTCCTCGTTTTGCATAAGACCTGTCCACACCTAAGTCTGTGACAAAAAGGAAATAAACAAAATCCGTAATACCAAAGGCTACCCCGATTAGCTTCCCTTCATCATTCCTAGCCGTAACAGCGACTGAGCGAGTAGTCAAAAGCTTCCTTACCCTTTCTTCAAAACGCTCTTTGGGATACTGACTACCAAGATCGCTCCTTTTTAAGAAGTCGTAATATTCCTCAAAAGACAAGTTTTCGTTCTCTTGATAGTCAATCATCTTACTTACTCAAATTTTTTATTAAGTTACTGCATATTTTATGTGCTGTCAAGAGAAAGTCAAAAAATTCTGAGCATTTGCCAGTATCTACCAGGCTACCTGGAAGTTATTTGCGATCGCCCACAAGTGCAGAAAGACCTATAGTGAGCCTTATTAACTGATATCATGTATAGAATTAGGGAAATCAACAAGCAAAATGATTCAATCCATACCGAAAATATCCATCAAACCTGGATACCGTCCCCAGTCGGATGATAAAACTCCTGAAGCTGATGCAATTGATTTCTACCTACTGCGACAACTCACCAATTCCCAACGGTGGCAAATGGGAGCAAAATTAAATCGTTGGGCAAAAACTGTTAGCTTGCGCGGGATGAAAAAAGCTTGTCCCTCAACCTACCAAGAGCAATTTGCTCGATCGATCTTACGTAGCAAATGGCTGCCAATTTTAACCCCCACCAGTGAGCCCTCTATGTGGACGCAAGACCCCAGCGAAATTGCTAAACTGTTACACCCAATTTTTGGAACATTAGGTATCTCTTACTATATTACAGGAGGCGTTGCCGCTTCTGTCTATGGCGACCCTAGAACAACACGCGATTTAGATTTAGTAATTGAATTGCTCCGGGACAATATTTTGCAATTAGTTGAAGCACTAAAAACGGCTGGTTTTTACTGCCCTCCGGGTTCTGTAGAAGATATTCAAAAGGGCAGAGGGATGGTGTTGAGTGTCACTCACATGACTTCCGTATTAAACGCCGATATCGTGCTAAATTCTCATACTGAATTCGATCGCTCAAAAATGGCAAGACGACGATTAGAAGCCCTTGATGAAGCTGGTGTAGAACAATTCTGGATTGCTTCTCCTGAAGATATTGTGTTGGCAAAACTGCTCTGGCGACAACAATCTAAGTCTCAAAAGCAATGGAATGATGTTTTGGGAATTCTGAAAGTTCAATCTGAGCATTTGGATCGGGGTTACTTAACAGAGTGGGC